>NZ_CEZPJD010000646.1:0-4656 GCF_983059655.1 Okeania sp. | reverse complement strand
TAGCCCTTTTTTAAGTTTACGTAAGTTTACGACTGTATTTTCTCAGGCCAGAGATAACTATCAAATTATACTGTGTTATAACGTAAATTGTCAACTAGGTCAAAACTCTACCCAGACATAAGCTACACATCATTTCCTACTGACCACTGACTATTGACTACTTGTTTTTATACTACATTTTGTCGTGCGGACTGGAGTTTAGACTAATTAAGGCAGGCGGGAAACTTGCCGAGGGAGAATAGTGAGATAGGCCAACAAGACTGAAGCTATTTCGCATTGCAGCATTGCAAAGACTTTTCAGTCAATTATCCACTAAGGTGCTATGGGTTACTTGTGCCCTGGAAAGACTTTTTGAATAATGTCAGCTTCACCCTTGCCTCGCCAAAAAAGAAAAATAATCAACAACATTGAAAACATCTGCACCCCTTATATTCTCGAAGGGTTCTGAGTTTCAAGTCTTCATTGCTTCTGAGCAAATTATCTGAAGACCCCAAAATTTAGTCTAAACCTTTCTTTCCCTTCTGCCCTCTGCCTTCCTTTCTCCAAAGTATAAGTATTTAACCGAACATGATATTAGTCACTTCCCAAACGCACCAGCAAAAAATATCTAAAATCTAAAAATATTCCTAAACAGCAAGTTAATATTACAATTACTTAAGAAATGTTACTTATGGGTAATTAATTATGTCTACTAATATAGAAATTTACACCTGGTTAAGTTGTCCATTTTGTATTCGTGCTAAAGCTCTTTTAGATCAAAAACAAGTAAACTATCAAGAATACGCTATAGATGGCGATGATGTAGAACGGGAAAAGATGACTGTGAGAGCAAATGGCCGTCGTTCTTTGCCCCAAATCTTTATCAATGATCAACATATCGGTGGTTGTGATGAGCTATACGGACTAGAATCTGAAGGGAAACTAGACCAACTTCTGGGAGGTTGACTAACTATTGATAATTTGCTAACATTTGTTAACATAAGCTCCTATATGTTAAAATAGCATTATGGGTTATGTTCCACTTAGGAAAGCCGTAGAAATACTTGGCTTGCATCCTAACACACTACGCAAATATGCAGATGAAGGCAAAATCGAAATTATTAAAAACGAAGCCGGGCAAAGATTGTATAACACACAATCTTACATCAGAGGTGCAACTAGAACTACCCTTATTTGCTACTGCCGAGTCTCATCAGCAAAACAAAAAGATGACCTCAATAGACAAGTTGAGTTCATGCAAAACCAGTACCCAGAAGCAGAAGTTATCAAAGACATCGGCAGTGGACTCAACTTCAAACGAAAAGGTCTTAGAGCCATACTGGACAGACTCTTGCGAGGGGATAAGCTCACAATTATTGTTACCTGTAGGGACAGACTTACCAGATTTGGATTCGAGCTTATACAGTATTTGGTCGAACAAAACGGTGGAAAAATCCTGGTTCTCGACAAAACTGTATACTGTCCAGAATCAGAAATGGTCGCCGATGTTCTCTCTATCATCCACATATTCTCCTGTAGAGTCCACGGACTTAGAAAGTACAAGCAAAAAATCAAAGAAGATTCGGATTTACCTAAATAGTGAACAAAGACAACTACTCAGACAATGGATAGGTGTGGCTAGGTTTACCTATAACCGAACCGTTGAATACCTTCAGCAACCAGATACCAAAGCCCATTGGAAAGCAATCAAAGGTGGTATCTTGAATAATTTGCCTGAGTGGTCTAAACCTGTTCCTTACCAGATAAAATCCATTGCCATTCGTGATGCTTGTATAGCAGTTAGAGAAGCAAAGGTTAAGTATTCTAAGACAAGACAGGTTCAGCAGGTTAGATTCAAATCTCGTAAAAACCCGACCCAGTCTTGCTACATACCTAAATCGGCAGTATCATCTAAAGGTATTTACCACACTAAACTAGGTCAAATTAGATTGAAAGAACCAATACCAGAAGGTTTTGGGGATGGCAGAATAGTTGTGCAACGAGGACAATATTACCTTTGTTTGTCAGTGGATTTACCAAAGTACAATCTGGAGAATCTTGGACGAGTTGTAGCATTAGACCCCGGAGTTAGAAACTTTTTAACCCTATTTTCAGAAAATAGTTTTGGTTGGATAGGTATTTATGTCTTGTTTTAAGATAATTATTTTCCCCTACTTGATGACTACAAATATTTTGAAATAGATAAACCAAATAAAGATGAAATTTGCATTCATCATAGACCAAATAGAACGATTAAACCCAGTTCATGATAGTACCGTTGCACTGATGGAAGCTGCTCAAGAATTTGGTCACGAAGTCTGGATAACGGAAGTTAATCAATTAAGTACTATTGAAAGTCAAGCTTGGGCAACACTTAAACGTGTACATTTAATGCCAGTTGAAAGGGTAGAAAATCATTGGGTTGCTAGTAACCCTTGGTATGACATAGGCAAAGCAATGCTGCAACCTTTGGAGTCAATGGATGCTGTATTTATGCGCAAAGACCCACCTGTAACAATTTCTTATCTTTATGCTACTTATATTTTAGATTATATTAATCCAGAAAAAACTTTAGTCATAAATTCTCCTCAAGGGTTACGTACTGCTAATGAAAAAATGTATGCTTTGCAGTTTAAAAAAGTAATTCCAGAGACAATTGTTAGTCAAGAAAAAGAGGTAATTAGAAATTTTTTAGAGTCACAAGGAGCAGCAGTTTTGAAACCTTTAGGAGGAAAAGCTGGAGAGGGAATTTTATTTTTGGAACCGAGCGATCGCAATTTTAATTCTCTGATAGAAATTAGTACAAAACAAGGTCAAGAACCTGTGATGATTCAGAGTTATTTACCAGCGGCAAAGGAAGGGGATAAGCGAATTATTATGCTTAATGGTAAGTCTATTGGAGCAGTAAATAGGATTCCTACTGGTAAAGAATTTAGAGGAAATATGGCAGTAGGTGGGAGAGTTGCTAAGACAGAAATTACTGAAAGAGAATCTGAAATTTGTGAGTATTTAGCACCTAAATTAATAGCAGATGGTTTATATTTTGTTGGTATAGATATAATTGGTGGTTATCTGACAGAAGTAAATGTTACTAGCCCTACAGGAATTAGGGAAATTGATTTGCTTGATAATGTTAATCTGGGTAAGCAAGTAATAGAATGGATAATTGATGAAGTTAAAAGTTAAAAATCAATAGTCAATAGTCAATAGTAATAATTTGTAAATAGGGAGCAGGGTATAGCTATATATAATCCTAAATTGGTTATAACATTTTATCATAGTGGTTGGCTCTCTAAACCCAAGCAAAGATAGGATTTGGAAACCAAACTCCTACAGCTTTTTCACAAATCATTTAAATTGCTATATCTATCATTTTTCCCTTAGTTTTCAATATTTACTCCCTTTTACTTCTTCCTTCTTCCCTCTTCCCTTTTCCTTCTTAGAAACAATTATGAATAAAACTATTGATGTTGCAGTTATTGGCACAGGATTCGGCAAAAAAGTACATATACCAGGTTTACAAGCACATCATAAAACAAAACTATTAGCTGTCTATAACCCCAGTTTAGAAAAAGCTAAATCAATCGCATTAAAGCATAATATTCCTCATGCTTTTAACACTATAGAAGAAATTATTTCTATACCTGAAATTGCTGCAGTA
This sequence comes from Okeania sp., assembly GCF_983059655.1. NCBI lineage: Bacteria > Bacillati > Cyanobacteriota > Cyanophyceae > Oscillatoriales > Microcoleaceae > Okeania > Okeania sp. Next base: position 1,016 of record NZ_CEZPJD010000646.1, on the reverse strand, counting down.
ACAATTTCTACTCCACCATTTTTACACTATGAAATGGCAAAAAAAGTATTATCCGCAGGCAAACATTTATTGTTAGAAAAACCTACAACTTTAACAGTAGAAGAAGCCCAAGAACTATATCAGATTGCTGCTACTAATAAATGTGTAGCAACTATGGATTTTGAATTTCGTTATGTTCCTGCTTGGCAACTATTTGCAGAAATTTTAGCCGATGGATATGTAGGAGATAAACGCCTAATAAAAATTGACTGGTTAGCATCAAGTCGTGCTAATCCAAATCGTCCTTGGAATTGGTATGCTCAAAAAGATAAAGGTGGTGGTGCATTAGGAGCGATCGCTTCTCATTCTTTTGATTATATTAACTGGTTATTTGGACCTGCGAAAAAACTTTGGGGACAACTGAATACTTCCATTAAAACTCGTCCTGACCCCACAGAGAATAACAAATTAAAACCTGTAGATGCAGATGATACTTGTAATATTATGCTAGATTTGGCGGATGGTACTCCCTGTCAAATTTGTATTAGTTCTGTCACCTATCAAGGGCGTGGTCATTGGCTAGAAGTTTATGGTAGTAAAGGTACATTAATTATAGGTAGCGATAATCAAAAAGATTATGTGCATGGGTTTAAAGTTTGGGGTTCTCAAAATGGGGAGACTTTAGCAGAAATAAAAATTCCTGACAGATTAGAATTTCCTCAAGTTTATCCTGATGGTAGAATTGCACCTTTTATTAGAGTAGTTGATAATTGGGTAAAAGCAATAGAGGTAGGAAAATCTATAGTTCCATCTCTGAGAGAAGGTGTTTATTCTCAGTTATTAATGGATTTAACCCATGAATCTAATATGACAGGTACTTGGGTAAATGTGCCAGATTTAGATAAATTATTGGAAAGTAGTAGGAGCTTTTAACTTAATTTAGATGAAAAAAATGTCTTGAAGAAGGAGTCAGTAGTCAGGAAGGAAGAGAATTTAGAAAGATTTAGCAATGACTGAAGATGGAACATTTTTTTATA
>NZ_CEZPJD010000645.1:2684-4661 GCF_983059655.1 Okeania sp. | reverse complement strand
CCTTGTAAGAAAATACTCACATCTATACCTAATCCAATATATTGAACTCCACAGTCGATCCATTTTTTAGCAGTCTCAGGATTATTAGTAAAAGTACCAACTGTTTTACCAGCATTCCGGATAATTTCTACTGCTTTTTGCATTAATTCAACAACTCGAATATCATCTACCTCTCCAGGGATACCTAAAGATTGAGATAGATCGTAAGGCCCGATAAAAATAACATCAATATGAGGAACTGTAACAATTTCTCTCAGATTTTCAATTCCTTTTGTACCTTCTACATGAACTACAACTAAAGATTCTGCATTTAATTTATTGGTTATATTATTACCTGCTGAAGTATAAACTCCTGCACGAGTTCCGAATGATAAACCACGGCAACCAATGGGATTATATTTTGCACTTTGCACTACTATTTCTGCATCGGTTATTGTTTCTATTTGTGGAACTTGTACACCCGCACTACCAATATCAAGAGCACGTTGAATTTGTGCAGCATCGTTTTTACTGACTCTGACAACGGGAGCAATACCTACACAGTCAGCAGCACGACAAAGGTCTTCTGCCACCAGAATATTTAGAGGTCCGTGTTCGAGGTCAATGACTGCAAAATCAAATCCTGCGAGACCACAAATTTCGATGAATGCAGGGTAGGCACAATTCATAAAAGGTCCGAGTACAACTTCGCCATTTTTGAGTTTTTGTTTGAGTTGATTTTTTTGCATGATTGATGTAGAAAAGAAGGAGTGGGGGAGTAAGGGGAGATTGAAGTAATTATAGAATTATAAACATATAGCAATATGATTTGAGTTGTGAGATATTGGAAATTTTTAGGGAATAGGGAACAGGGAACAGGGAACAGAGAAGAGGAAAAAAACGTATCATATGAATATAATAATCGCTATATTCTATACTTTTAAGGAACACCTCAATTCTCACAACTCATTCCTGATTGCTATATATTATATAACTGGATTTTATATAAAAAGGTGGCTAAATTTTAATTTCTGGAGATGTCTATTAGTAGAGAATTTGACCTCCAAACCTCTACCAATAATTTTCAATGTTGGAGAATAATGCTTATACATTATCCGGGTCAATTCCTCTTTCCCTGAGCATTTCTGCTAGTCTGTCTGCACGTTGTTTTTCCTGGTCTAATTGTTGTTGTATTTGTTCTGCACGTTGTTTTTCCTGGTCTGCACGTTGTTTTTCTTGGTCTGCACGTTGCTTTTCTAGTTCCCGGAGTCGGTCTAATTCTACAGGGGTAAGAAACTTCTCTCCATCTGGTCGATATATTTCTAGAGTTTCTGCTGTAAGTTCAAAGCGAATACCCAGACGGGGACTCACCCAACCATTAATTTCTGGAATTACTTCTAAACTCTGCCCTACCCTGGTTAAACCCATAAAATCATTTTCATCCGGGTCATAAATGTAATATTCTTCTACTCCATACTGCTGATAAAAAGATAATTTTCTAGTCATTTCCTGAAGGCGGTTGCTTGGCGATAAGATTTCAAAGACGACTTGAGGAGCAATATTGTTTTCCTCCCACTGTTTATAGGAACCCCGGTCTCCTTTTGGTCTATCAAAAACAACCATCGCATCAGGTGCTTTGCACATTTTTTTGTTTCCTTGGACTGGATACCACAGCAAGTCTCCAGCAACGAAAACATCTGCAACGTCAGCAAATAATATTTCTAGGTTTTCTTTAATGGTAACTATCCAGCGAAATTGTTTGGTATTATCTGCAATTGGTTGACCGTCGCTATCGGGGTAAATGATTTCTGATTGAGTATCAGTAGTTAGTTGTTGTATCATATTGTTTAAAGTAATTTGAAGAAGTAGAGGAAAAGGGTTGATATTATTATGATATAACACCAATTTCGTGGGAACGGGGGAACGGGCAAGATGCTCATTCCACAAAACTGTTACAAAGTGGAAGGAAGGCAGAAGGCAGAGGGCAGAAGGCAGAAG
>NZ_CEZPJD010000645.1:0-2584 GCF_983059655.1 Okeania sp. | reverse complement strand
TTTGCTGATACAATGCCCAAGAGCGAACATCTCCAGTATTATCAACATTCCAACTAATCACATCAGAATTAACTTGTATTCCTGTAGGTGGTGCAGGAGGTTGATTATCTAACCACGGCATGGCGGGAGGTAATGCTGGAGTTGGATAAACTGAGCTTTTGAACACATTATTCACACCTGCAAAATTATCTCTAAACATCTTCATACTAAAAAAGATATTTCCTAAAGAAAGTTGACTTGCTCTCTGACGAGAAATTGCAACTTGTCTCTCAAACTCAGATACTGACCAACCCGCACCTTGTAATTGACTTAAAAAGTTGCCAGCATAAATATGACGGCGTTGTGGGTTTTGTTGTAACCACCAATTTAACAAAACTGGATAACTTTGTTGAGGGGGGTCGATACGCCAATAAAGTTGGGGTGCTAAATAATCTAGCCAACCCTTCTCCATCCATAATTTCACGTCAGCGTATAAACCTTCATATTGATCGAACCCAACAATACCAGGAGGATTCCCTGGGCGATAAATGCCAAATGGACTAATGCCAAATTTTACATAAGGTTTCTCAGCATGAATACCTTGGTAAAGACGTTGCACCATATTATTCACATTCTGTCGTCGCCAGTTAGATACAGAGAGAGTACCACCAGATGCTTTGTATGCGTTATAGGTTTGGTAGTCGGGGAAGTCTTGTCCCCTTTGAGGGTAGGGGTAGAAATAGTCGTCAAAGTGAATGGCATCAACGTCATAACGACGCACCACATCCATAATGGTGTTGAAAGTTTGGTCTTGAATAACTTTCGCCCCTGGGTCCATCCAAATATTTTTGCCGTATCTATAAGCATATTGGGGATATTTGACCGCCATGTGATTTCCAGCAAAGGAACCATCATTGGGACTAAGTTGAGCGCGGTATGGGTTAAACCAAGCATGGAGTTCGATATTGCGTTTATGACTTTCGGCGATCGCAAATTCTAGTGGGTCATAATATGGTTCTGGTGGGGTTCCCTGTTTACCTGTCATCCAACCACTCCAGGGTTCGATGGGAGAGTCATACAAAGCGTCTCCTGTTGGTCGAACTTGCAATACTAAAGCATTGAGGTTAAGTTCTTGCATCCGGTTGAGGATGTTGAGTAATTCTGATTTTTGTTGCGCGACAGATAGACCACGTTGGGAAGGCCAGTCAATATTGGCAACGGATGCTACCCATACTCCTCGAAATTCTCTGGGGGAAAAGGAGGAGGGTTGTTGAGCAGTGGCGGTTGGTAGATAAGTGTAGATTTGAGTGAGGGTTAGTCCAAATATTATTAGGGAAACCCAGAGGAGGTTTTTGGGTCGAAAGCGAATATTCGGAGGGATGTTAACTGTGGAAAATAGTTTGCTGATTAAGTTCATGTTTGGACTATTTGGATAATTGGCGTTGCTGAATGATAATGATTTTTAGATTAAGTATCAACACAAAACATAAGTTTTTCAATTTTACCTTCAGCTACTTACTATCACATTTCAGGAATGCCAGATAATTTAACCTCATTCTACTTATAGTAAATCTAATAAAGGTATAGACAAGATATGTAGAAAATAGGACATAATATAAAGTTTTATTAACTAAACTATATAGTTGATTTGGTAGTGCAGAGCGCAAAATATGGAATAAATAATTCAGCTCACAGAGAATTCCGTATTTCAAGCCTCCTTATTGCAGAGGTACTGATAATTGATAACTGAAATGACTAAGGGTTCTAGGCATTTCTAGGGCATTGACGTAATTTCCTTATTTAGACTAACTCTCAGGCATTTTTCAACCATAAAATGTATAAGTCTCACTATAGTAGGGAACAGACAACAGTGGGAAAAGTATTTCTCTGTCTAAGGTTCATCATCAATCAATCTATGTCCTCAGCAACTCGTTCCTTGCTATAGATTAAATAAAATAGTCTTGCATAATTTTTTGACAAGCTTTCGACTGTATATTTAGAGGCTTTTTTATATTTAACACCTCAAGTAATAGACGAACAACTTAAATAAATCCTATAAAAAATCCGCAACTGTTCCAACAGTTAATATTGATATTTCACTAACTAAAAAAATCATGGAAAACCAAATCACCATCTACCTCAACTCCGGCAACTTTCAACAAGGCTTCCATCTCACTATCCAACCAAATAACACTCCAAAAATAACCATAACCTTACCAGCAGCACCCCAAATTCCACACCTATATAAAAACTGGCAACAACAATATACTTCTCTCACCCCAACCCCCAGAGCAGGATTCAAAAAACACCAAATTACTCACATTTCCAGCTCCGAATGTTTCCATTATTATCAAGCACTATGCCAAGAAATAAATACCTGGTTCACACCCATCAAAAACCTAATTCCTCACACTGAAAAAACTATCCTCATTATCAACACTCAAAATATTTCAGACATCCAAACAACAGAAATTTTACATAAACTACCTTGGGGAGAAATTTACCTTTCAGAAAATCATAAAATTGAAACTATACTCAGCTTTTCCGAAGGAAAAACTACCCCAAATATTATCTCTGAAATACCCAGACAAGTCAGAATATTAGG
>NZ_CEZPJD010000644.1:0-4671 GCF_983059655.1 Okeania sp. | reverse complement strand
CCACCCTACGGGAAGCTGCGCTTTTCGCGCCAGCGTTGCAAAGCAAACGACCGCTCTCTTGGTCGATTGGATATGGCGAGGGGACCTCGCCATCCCACCCTACGGGAAGCTGCGCTAACGACCGCTTTTTCATCCCTTTGAAAGGGGAGGCTTGAGACCTTATTTTTTGGTCAAAAGTCAAAAGTATTGATTTGAATTGTTTTAGAATTTTGTAACTGGTAAGTTATTTCCGCCATCTTGCACTAGATTATCCTCCACAACTAATTCAATTAATCTCTATAGGTTAACCGCGGATGATTTGCAGCATCAGAAAATCTAATACTTGGATTGTATATTAGCAGAAATTATCAATTGTTAACAAGATCGAATAATTAAGAATTGCTTCTTATCTATGCTATGCCTCGGGTTAAATTTATCTAAATCATATTACTCTACTTAGTAGACATTTCTTTCAAAAGATGGATGGGGGAGTAGGGAGCAAGAAGTACGCGGAAAGAATTAATGAATAAGAGTACAAAAATTAATTCAATTTTTTATTATCGGAGATATCCAATAGAAGCTATGATTTTTTTATACTAAGTAAAATTACCAGAAAATCGCTGAATATTTTAGCCGATCGTGGAATGGCAATTTTATTAATTTTATTAATTTTTAAGAACAGTTATTTTATGGGGTATTTAAGATTAAAAATTATGCGGTCATTAATTGTTAAATATTTTCTAGTTTTTTTCTGTTGGCAATTTAATAACTTGATCTGTCCTGAATAAATATCTGCAACAATGATAATTATCGGGAGGAAAAACCAGAAAAAAAACTATATAAATTTACCTAATAATTAAGATAATTAGGGTTGAAAGCCTCTACTTTAAAACAGAAACAATGAATTAATTTTCCTTTTATTCAACCCTTTGCCTAAAAGGAAGAGGTAATTATCAATTATCCATTATTGAATCAGACCGATAGGAATATTTGAATTATGGCCATAATGATTCCGGCCTCCTAAATTTTGACTCCCAGCCTACAATTGCTCTAAGATTTTTTACTTAAGATATTTTTCTGAGAAAGCACCTGACAAAGTTCTATTACTTTAGTTTGTAGTGTAGATATTTGCTCTTTTCCTGCCTTGAGACTTACTTCTAACTCTAGTAATAAAGGTAAGGTTTTCTGTAATTGATTTAAGGACAAAGAATTAACCTCTTGTCGTAAAAAATATATCCTTTTAGGGTTGCCTATTTCCGCAGCTTGAGCGATCGCTTTTTCATCTCGCTCCCCTGTCTCTACCATTAATTTTACCCAAAACCACATTCTAAATTGGCCTACTAGAGTAGCCACTATTCGTAATGGATGCTCATTGTGGGCAATTAAATCTGCCACTAACTCCAAAGCTTTAACCGTATCACCTAAACGAATTGCTGTAGCTAGCTTTAAACTACTTTGAGTCTGAGAACTCACCAGATTAGTAATTACTTCTAAGTCTACTACAGCATCTTCAGATGCATATAACTGTAATTTAGTCAACTCACTATGAAGTTGTCGGCGATCGTTACCTAAAGCTTCCGCTAAAAAAGTAATTCCACTAGAATTAAGCTTGACTCCTACCTCCTGAGCCATTTCTTTAACTTGCTTCTCCAATAAATCTGTTTTCCAAGGAGGAATAGGAGAAAAATCTTTAACCTCAGCCCATTTTTGGATCAATTTTGTGGACTTAAGTCTTTTATCAGGTTTATTGGGCGTAGTCAACAATAACACAGTAGTTTCAGGAATCTGAGGTAGAGTACGTTCCAAATTTTCCAATAGATTTTGTGAACAATGCTGAGTTATATTAGTATCGACTAGCCAGACAAAACGACTACCAAAACCAAAAGGAGGAGTCATGGCCTGATTCAATCCAGTTTGAACAGCATCCATTGCTGGCAAAATTTTGTCATAATTAAAGCTAGCCCAATTAGGATCGAGGACAGATTCACGCAAAGCATTAGCTGCTAGCATCATTGAATATTCATCCTCGCCAAAGTATAGGTAAATTGGCATAAGAAGCTATTTTTTGATAAGGGGCGATTAAGATTGGACGATACATATCAAAACTACATTAACCGAGTAGCACAGACAACCTTGCTATCAAGTTACAAATCTCAGTTGGAATATATCCAACAGTCTCCAAAATTCACCAAACTGGATGGCCAAATTGAGGCTAAGAATTTTCCTGGCTATTCGGTGATTACTCCGCCAGGGGAAGAAGACTCGCAAAATGGCAAGTTTTATGAGCATTTGCAACAATGTCAACAACAATTGGTAGAACTATTGGGAACTAATTTAATGATTCCCATGTCTAGCAACAGTTTTCATTTAACCTTAGCTGATTTAATTTGGGAAAGTGCCTTTCTAGATGCTAGTCAAAGTAATCCTCAATTTGAAGAAAAACTACGCTCTTGTATTGCTGAAAGTCTTCAAGAGTTATCTAGCAAAAATGGCCATCAAGTGCGTTGGCAAGTTTTAGGAATTGTCGTAATGACTAGAGCTATTGGTGTTTGTCTAGTCCCAAAAGATGAAAGTTCTTACGATCGGATTCTACAACTACGTCGGTCAATTTATCAAAATCCTAATTTCATTGCTCTAGGTATTGAACAGCAATATCACTTTACTGCTCATATTACCTTGGGATACTTTGGGGAAATTCCATCAGATTTAGATATTGCTGCTGTAGGAAATAGGATTTCAGAATTAAATAATCAATGGTTGGAAAACAATTCAGAAATGTTGTTGCATCGTGGAGAACTCCGAAAATTTGACAATATGCTACGGTACGATCGACAACCAGATTGGCCTATTGTAGATTTGTAATTAGGGTTTGCGCTCAAAAGTCTTTTAGTAGGGGTAGGAGACAGGAGACAGGAGAAACGGGGAATGAACGAGGAGGTAGAAGAAAGAATTGTCCCAAGATTGTTCTGCCCAAATCTTGACCAAAATCCTCAATTTTTGAACCATTAATACTTAAAACCTCGCACTTTTTGATACTTAAAAAGGCGCTTACCTTTATCTATAAAGACTTTTAGATTTAATCAGCAAGCCCTAATTAAATCAGGCCAGAAATAATATAGGGAACAGGGAATAGGTAGGGACGTTGCATGCAATGTCCCTACAGATTATTTTGTTTACTGGTTGTTCGGGAATAAGTAATGAAAGGGGTATTCATAATTCTGAATTATGCAAAGATTCATCCCTTAGTTCAGCAACGCCTTTTATATAATTCCTACGGACTACTTAATTTAGCTGTAAATTATCGTGAGTATAAATGTTATTGGCATAGGTTTAGATGGAGTTGTTGGACTAAATGAGTCAGTGCGGAAAATTGTTGAAAGGGCGACTGTGTTAGTAGGGAGCGATCGCCATCTCCGTTATTTCCCTAATCATTCAGCCGAAATTATTGTACTGGAAGATATACTTGAGACAATTGTAGAAATACGACAGCATTTAGATATCCCCAATAGCTGTATCGTAGTTTTAACTTCAGGAGACCCTTTGTTTTTTGGTTTAGGGAGGTTATTAGTAGCTCATTTTCCGCCAGAAAAATTAAGGTTTTATCCGCATCTTAGTTCGGTACAGTTAGCTTTTAGTCGCCTCAAAATTCCTTGGCAGGATGCTAAAATAATTAGCATTCATGGTCGCTCGATGGATGAGTTGATTCAAGCACTGCAGCAGGGAATTGAGAAAATAGCAGTGTTAACAGACCATACTCATACACCAAAAGCGATCGCTAGTTTATTATTAGCTTTAGGTTTACCAATTGACTATCATTTTTGGGTCTGTGAAAATATAGGTAGTGAGGATGAACGAGTTCAACAATGGTCTATAGATGAAGTAAAGCGAGAAATATTTGCTCCATTAAATTTGGTGGTATTATTACGTCAATCTAAAGTAGCTAATCAATCTGTAGATTTATCTAATTTGCCTTGGTTGGGGATACCGGATAGTTATTTTTTTACTTACGATGACCGCCCGGGTTTAATGACTAAACGGGAAATACGAGTGTTAATTTTGGCCGAACTGGGTTTGCAACCAGGACAAATTATTTGGGATGTTGGTGCTGGTAGTGGCTCTGTTTCAGTTGAAGTTGCGCGCCTTTTTAGTGATTCTACAGTATATGCAATTGAAAAAACTGCTGCTGGAACAAGTTTAATTGAAGAAAACTGCCGTCGCTTTCAGGTTAACAATGTAGTTTCTATTCATGGTAATGCTCCAGATATTTTGCATCGCCTGCGCCCTCCCCATAGAATTTTTATTGGGGGCAGTAGTGGTAAACTCAGAAATATTCTGGGAGTTTGTGGGATGAGGATGCTACCTGGAGGAATTATAGTATTAGCGTTTACCAGTTTGGAAAATTTACATACTGCTTTAAGTTGGGTACAGGAAAGAAAAAAGAGCGATCAAAGTTGGAATTATCGTCTTTTGCAGGTACAATTATCTCGTTCTATACCTATAGCTAATTTAACTAGATTTACTCCACTCAATCCAGTGAATATTATGATTATTAGTAGGTAGGGAGTAGTAGGGAGTGGGGTAGTAGGGAGTGGGGGAGTGGGGAGTGGGGTAGTAGGGAGTGGGGAGTGGGGGAGTGGGGGAGATTAAAGGCTTGAAGTAATTATAGAATTATCAACATATACTATATAACCG
>NZ_CEZPJD010000643.1:0-4672 GCF_983059655.1 Okeania sp. | reverse complement strand
TAATTACATAATTTAAGGAATATCCGAAACTTTTGATCGCTCCAGCCCTGTTAAATTTACCGAAAAATTGTGGTTTAAAGCCTCACCTTTTAAGGGTATAATAAATAAAAATTTTCTTTTGAGTCAATCCTCTTCTTTTCAAGGAGAGGTAATTATTAATTATTAATTATTAATTATTAATTATTGAAACCTACCACCTAAAACCTTCAGCAATTCTAGACCACGAGATGTACCTAACCTAGTAGCACCCACAGAAATTAGATCCATTGCTTGATCATAAGTTTTAATTCCTCCAGCAGCTTTAATTCCCACATTAGTCTTAGTCATTTCCTTGAGCAGTTGCACGTCCGCTAACGTTGCTCCACCATACCATCCCGTATTAGTAACAATAAAGGCCACACCAGAATCCATTAAGACTTCTGTCGCTAATCGCTTTTCTGCTTCTGTAAGTAATGCCATCTCTAAAATGGCCTTCACTCCTTTACCAGTTTCCTCAGAAATTTCCGCAATTTCCCGATGTAATTCATTAGTCTGGCCTGTTTTAATGTGACTCAAATTAATCATCACATCTAATTCTGAAGCACCATTTTCTACAGCTTCTGAAGCTTCATACAATTTACCTTTACCAGTAGTTTGACCATGAGGAAAACCAATCAAAGTACAAACTTTTGGATGTTTGCCATGAAGAAGTTCAGCTACTTGTTTGACGTAGTAAGGATATACACAAACTGATGGAAACTTAAATTTTTCAGCGTCCGTACAGAATTTTGAAACTTGTTCTGGGGTTGCGGTAATTGTTAATAAAGAGTGGTCAATAAAAGGGGAAATATCTATAAGTTCCGGCTGCTCTACAGCCATTTTTTCTCTCCCAAAATATAGTTTTATTAATGGATAATTGATAATGGATAATTGATAATTACCTCCGGCTTTAACCGTTCTTGATTGAATATAAGGAATATTCTCTTTTCTCTTGGTCGATTGGATATGGCGAGGAGACCCGTTCTTGCAGACCCGCTCCGCTAACGCCATCCCACCCAACGGGTGCGCTCCGCTAACGACCGCTTTTTTCCCTTAATCTCAATAAGGGGAGGCTTTAAACCACAATTATTTAATTATTAATTATTCGGTCAAATTCAATTATTAAATTAATATTAATTAAGCAGAAAATGGTTACTTATAAATATGATTTTTGAAATATAGGTTTTTTCTCCAGAGGTGAGGTACATTTGTTTTTTTATCTGCTGTAGCTTGTTGCCTAAAACTTAGAAATTTGTACCTCACCGAATATTAGCAATTGCTAATGTTTAGTTCTTTTTTTGTTAGTAGTGTCAGGGAGACGCACCCAGGCGTCTCAACAACAGTTATCTTAACAGCTTCTTAATGACTTATAGACTTAGAAAGATACTAATTGACAACAAATTCAAATTACAATAAAGCAATAAAGATTAATAGCGGGAACGTCTTTTCCTTTGTTTTTGTAGAGCCATTGCCTTACGCTTCCGTTTTTCAATGGGTGTCTCAAAATGACGATGTTTTTTCATGTCTGGGAATATTCCAGCTTGAGAAACTTGTCGTTTAAACCGACGTAATGCAGATTCAATTCCTTCATTTTCTCCTAGTATCACTTGGGTCATCTATGCATTATCCTCCTAATAGATATTTTGACTTTATTTTTTTTTTGTGGAGCAAAAGTAGTTATTCTTTGCTAGTTCTGATTACAGAAAGCAAGATTAGCCAATTGTGGCTACTACTTTAAATAGCTCTAACAGATTCAATTGACATCTCCAGGGGTTGAAACACCCTGGATTCTGTGGTTAGTCCACCGCAAATGGGATAAATCCACATTTGCTTCAAGCCTATCAACAAACTCCTATACTCCTCGGCATAGACCGAAATCTAGCTGTGAGCTTACCTTTTTTTGTAGCTTTGGGATTTGACGATGGGGTTAAAACCCGCGTGCCATTATTCAACCAGGGGATAAATAACCCTCGCTAACTTTCTCCCGTCATTTTTTAGGTTTTAGTATATTAGCATAAATTATCTAATGTTTAAATAAGGAAGAAGGAAATGGTCTAATTGTGGTATAATTAAAATTAATACTTACTATTCCCTGTTCTCTGTCATTGAAACTGACTGAATAACCACCTGTAAACTTGAGCTTGATTTTCTTGACGAGTACGTTGCAGTGCTTCTTCTAATAAAGAAATGCCTAACCCTGGCAAAACTTGAGACTCATTAATTCTTTTACTACCTCCATCGGCAACGGCAAAGGCAATAACTTCTGCCTTCAAGGCCGCGTCAACTATCCAATATTCAGAAACATTCATTGCTTCATACAGTAAACGTTTTTCCCCTTTATCATCTGTCAAAGAAGCATCGGCAACTTCTATAACTAGGGTTGGTGGGGGATAGATACCAAGATCGATAAGAAAAGTTTCCCAAGGAATGACATCAGCATTTTCACCAATGTAATAGGAAGCATCGGGTTGAGCGGCGAGATATTCGGTTTTGTCATAAGCGCCATTATCTAGACCGTTGAGCATGATGTTTTTGGTGGCAGCAAACAGACCAACTACTCCAATAACAAATGCGTGGTCACTACCATGACCGTTGCCGACTGCTGACATTTCGATTCTGAGTCTTCCGTTGTGGTAGTAAACTTTGGCTTTTTCGTAGAAGGGGTCTTCAATAATTTGGATGTATTCTTGCCAAGTTGCTGTTATCCAAGTGTCTATGGGTGGTTTTGCTTGGGTTTTATTCATGGGTATTTCAGTTATTAGTTGTCAGAAAATTTTGGTTTTTCATAAGGATTATTGAATTTTTAGCGATCGCTATATAAAAATCCTTAAGCTAAAAAAAAATTGGTTAAGACTTATGCGGATGATCAATCTCAGAAATGTTTTTCCAACTATTCCCTATTGCAGGATGGCATAAATAACTAACCAGTTACAAAATCCTAAAAGCTTTACCAACCAATATTTTTGACTTTTAACGTTTGAAAAAGTTTATTGTTTATATTGTTCTTAGAAAAGTTTACCTTGAATATACTCTGGTTCTGAAATAACAGACTTTTTCCGTTTTTTGCTTTGCTCTTCTAGAGCAAGGTCAATATCTTTCAATTTTGCAGGTCTCCATAAAAGGGTATCGTTAGGATTATTTTCTCGCATTCGTTTGAAAGCAGTATTTCTGCTGTTAGTCGCATAGCAATATTGACAACCAAAAACACAAGTATCATAAATACCGATATCAACTGACTCAACACAACCACATTCTTCTCTCGTTGGTGCTGCTTTCAGATGAGTTTTAAAGTTAGGTCGTAACGTTTGAATAATATCCATATCAATACAATGAGCTTTTTCAATTCCTTCACCTGTTAAAGCATCATCACAACAGGAATATAATCTAATTCCTCGTGCTGTAGCAATATCTCGGAGTTGATCAGTAAGTTGCTGTTTTTCTTCTAGAGAAGGATGCTGAAATTTGATGTTATTCTCTACAGCAACTTTGCCCAAATTACGCTTTGTTTTACCGTAAAAATTAACAAAGGAAAAATAGCAACGTTTTGTATAACCTTCTAGTTGTTGACTGAGAAAATCGAACTTTTCTAAGTGATAAGAAAAGGGTGTTATGTCACTTAGTAAAATCGGGTCATATCGCCACTGAATTTGATTAGGTGAAAGATGTTCAGACAGCTTTTGAAAAGTTTCTATTGATTTTTTTAGGGGTGGGTTATTAGTTTCTATTGCTTTGGGATACCCATTAATGCTGAAATGGAAATAGTAAATATATCCTTGGTTACTCAGAAAATTCAGGTGTGGTAATAGTGGTTGAGGATTACGAGTCCAAAATGTTATGGCCAAACAATCTTCTGGTCGCAAAGAGACTCGATAAACTTGATAGCTAACTGGATTAATTCTATGGCAAAAACCTGCTTGAATTTGATTGAGAAACCATTTACTGTAGAAAGCTGGAATATCTGTTCTACGACTTGCACTTATAATTTTCATTGTGTTTATTTTTTTTAGTAGCTATATAGTTACTAATTATAACTTTAGATTGACTAAAACATCAATAAATGTCAGACCATTTTTCTTTTCATCCTGATATTGCATCTACTTATAGTGCTGTACATGAGTGGTTAGCAAAGCAACCAGAAGCTAAAGACTACAAGAATATTTCTCGAAAACAAGTAGTAGAAAAACTTTTAGAAGAAACGCTTGAAAGTGCTGCTGCTCAATATTACTATTTTTTTCCTGCACACTATTTTAAAGTAATTTACACCCTGGAAAATATCGTAACTTCAGAAAAATTATTGAATTGGATATCTACAAATCAGCATATATGTTTAATAGATGTTGGATGTGGAGCAGGAGCAGCAACTATAGCATTTTTAGACAAAATTATTTCTTTCCGAGAAAGTGAAAAATTTACAAATTCACTAGAAATTGTATGTATAGCAATAGATAAAAATCCTTACTCTTTAGCAATATACAACCAATTTGTGAAAGAAGTAAAAAACCTACTCGCTCAATTAAATATTACATTAATATATAAAATTTATCCTAGAAGCTTACAAGAGCGGGTTTCACATATAATTAAGTTTATTAATGACCAGTGTAATCAATGGGGTCAACCTTGTATATCTAATGCTATCCTTCTCCAATCTAATGTT
>NZ_CEZPJD010000642.1:0-4682 GCF_983059655.1 Okeania sp. | reverse complement strand
CAAAGGCTTTCAGGATTTAGAAATGTCCTAACCTTAATGCGTAGTGCTATAGTGAGGTACAAAACTTTAGGACTTTAGGCAACAGCTCCGGAAAGCAACAAAGGTGCGACCCCGCGTCGGCATCAGACGCAAGGGAACGCCGACCAAGAGAGGGAAAGCCGACCAGAGGGAATGCGCACCAAGAGAGGCAACAGAGAATTAATAAACTGTACTCACTATATGATAGAAAAACCACTATTTTCTGTAGTCATATCATGTCCGTTGGTATCGTTTGTGTAAAAGTTAGCGTGGATATCTACAGGAAATTTAAGTTTTTTTCTTGCCTGTTCCCTGTTCCCTCTCTTGGTCAGCATTCCGCAAGCGAGCTGACGGCGACGCGGGGTCTGACCGCTATTCCCTAAAAAGCAGTAAGATTTTTGACACGAATAAAATAGGATTGCTATATAAAATTCAAGTATATCACTAAACTTTTAACATTATCAGGACTTACGCAAGGACACTATATATAGCGTATGTCAAATAGAGCGAGCGCTATGATTTTTTAAGCGATCGCCCGAACAAAAAAATTATCATAAGCTTTTACAAAGATGCGCTCGTATAATTGATTTTAGCTCTATAATATATGGCTAATTGTCAATAATTTTTGCTAAAATACCCTGATTATTGTAGAATAATATTATTGTTAATTTGAGCTAACAATATGAATTTTAACTATATTGATTATTGTCAGTATCTACTTAATTCTCATACAAATTATACGATCACAAATTTAGCAAATCACCTAGAAAATGTTAGCCATGACAAGATAAACCGTTATTTAAAAATCGAAAACTTTGATGACCAGGATTTGTGGAGAAATGTTAAAAAAGAAATTGTAACTAATACACTTATGTTATTTAATCTTTGATGATACAGTTATTAACAAGAAGCATAGTAATAAAATTGAATTAGTTCGGCGACAGTACAGTGGTAATGAGCATCAAGTAGTTTGCTTACGCAAGGCTGCGCCAACGTGGTATAGGAATAGTAAATTGTATATACTTCAATCCAAAAATCGAACAATTTTGGCTCATAGATTATCGAATTTATGACCCAGATACTGATAAAAAAACGTGAGTTAGATCATGTAGAAGAAATGATTTTATGTGTGGTAAATAAAAAAAAATTACCATTTAAGACTGTGTTAATGGATAGTTGGTATGCAACACAAAGGTTAATGGGATTGATAGATAACATGGAAAAAATTTATTACTGTCCCTTAAAAATAAATCGTTTAGTAGATGATACTGGTGGTATAGAAAAGTATAAAAAACTTGGAGAGTTAAGTTGGAACTCCTCAGAAAAAATATCAGGTAAAATAATTAAAATAAAAGGTTTTCCAAGAGATAAAAAAGTCAAGCTATTCTGGGCAACTATTTCTACCAATAGGACAGAATATATTGCAACTAATGATTTATGTCAAGCTTCAGTAGATGCAGTAGAGTTTGAATCTCAAACTAGATGGAAAATTGAAGAATTTCACAGAGAAATTAAACAATTAACACGCAATTGAATTCTGTCAATGTCGTCTCAGAAAAATTCAGAAAAATCATATAGCCTGCGCTATATTAGTCTGGAATTTTTTGAAAAGATTAGCAGTGAAAATAGGAAAAACTATTTACCAACTCAAGCATGAATTACTCTCAGATTATCTGATACAAGAGCTGGAAAAGCCCACAATAAAGTTCAGAGCTATTTTTATTTTGTAAGTATTTTTGTTACTTTTGAATGAATGGCAAAAGTCTTGAGGCGATCGCTACAATTTTTTTAGCGATCGCTCTATTTAGCATACGCCATATATAGTGTCTTTGCGTAAGTCCTGATTATTAATAGTCTAATTTAAACATAAAGTTCCTTGGCAATTGGTATTTAGGCAGATAAAATTCAAAATGATTGTTTCTCAAAAATTAACATGGCATATCGTAATCCTACTCCAACTGTTGACATTATTATTGAATTAACTAACCAACCGGGGCGACCTATTGTACTGATAGAGCGCAAAAATGAACCTTTTGGTTGGGCAATTCCTGGTGGGTTTGTTGATTATGGAGAATCTGTCGAAACTGCAGCACGACGAGAAGCAAAAGAAGAGACGAGTTTAGAAGTAGAGTTAATTGAACAATTTTATGTTTATTCTGACCCTAGTCGCGACCCCCGTCAACATACCATGAGTGTTGTATTTATTGCCACTGCCACTGGTGAACCAAAAGCAGCCGATGATGCCAAAAATTTAGCTTTGTTTGAACCTTGGCAAATTCCCCAAAACCTCTGTTTTGACCACGACCGTATTCTCCGAGATTATTTGCAGTATCGTTATTATGGTATTAGGCCACGAGTCAAATAGATATCTTCATTCATTAATTAATAATTGATAATGGATAATTGATAATTACCTCTGGTTAAAACTGAGAGGATTGAATATAATATCAAATCCGGTTAAACAGCTATAGAATGGTTAAGTCTTTAGAATTCTGAATTCAGAATTCAGAATCCAGAATTTAGGAGAAAAAAGAATTAGAAAGCTGACCGTAGTTATGGCAATTGGAGATTTTTTTTATGTCCAATTAAGCGGATTTGATATAAGGAAATATTATTTATTTTTTCCTCTTAAAAGGGGAGGCTTGAAACTCACATTCCGCACGTCAAGAGCGTAGCATTAAAAGTAGTATGAAAAATGATAACTTGGTAAGTATTTATACAGTATAAATCATCGTCATTGAACTTTTTCAGGAGTCAAAATTTCCGGAAAATATTAAGTATAAATACTTGATCTACTCAGACATTAAGCTGCACATAATTTCCTACTGACTACTGACTATTGACCACTAGTCTTTATAGTACATTTTGTCGTGCGGAATGTAGGTTTAAACCAGAATTATTTAATTAGGGGTTGCTGAATAAATACTAAAGCATTGACTAATATTGATTGTAGAATTTTTTGGTCTCAAAAAGTGCCAGCTTTTCGGTGGCAAGAGCTGCGTAAAGCTAGTATTTTGGCAGGCAACGGCGGAAAAATTGGGGGACAATTATTCCAGCTACATATTCTGTAATCCAACATTTCTCCTGACTATTGACTACTGACTACTGACTATTATGAAGAGCAAAAAGACTTTTTCAGCAAACCCTAATTATTAATTATTACTAAACAGTGCAAAGTTCTTGGAATAACTATTGCTAGCTAAGGCTTTCAGCGATCTAAAGGTTAAAAAAAATTTATTCAAAGCTGTAAGTACTGTAAGCCCTTGCCAGTAATACTTTCAGCCTTCAAAACAAATCGTTTTTTGGGATAACTTTGTACTCTCCAGATTATTAATTATTCAGTAATAAAAAATAAAATTAATTATTGTAGATAAATTATCAATTATTTCCCTCTACTTCCTACTTCCTACTCCCTCTTTTTAATCAATAGATTTAAACAATTCTCCCATCTGTTTTAAATCTACATTTCCTCCACTAATAATTACCCCTACTCTCACACCAGAAACTCTAACAAGACCTTCTAACAAAGCTGCTGCTGCTAATGTTCCAGTGGGTTCTATTACTAATTTCATTCTCTCCCACATAAAATACATTGTTCTTAAAATTTCTTCCTCTGAAACTGTCACCATATCATCAACATAATTCAAAATTAATGGGAAATTTAACTTCCCTAAATAAGGTGTTCTAGCTCCATCAGCAATAGTATTAGGATTAGATATAGTTTGTAGAGTTTTAGAATAAAAAGACCGAGTTGCATCATCGGCATTTTTCGGTTCTACGCCCATAACTCGACAGTTTGGTAATAAATTTTTCGTGGCGATCGCGCAACCGGAAAGTAAACCACCCCCACCACAACATACTAATAGTAAATCTAAATTTCCTACTTCTTCAATTAATTCTAAAGCTGTTGTACCTTGTCCGGCAATAATATCACAATGGTCATAAGGAGGAATAACAACCGAACCTTTTTCTTGAGCAATTTTTTGAGCTAATTTTTCTCTATTTATTTCATTTACATCATAGAAAATTATCTCTGCTCCATAACCACGAGTAGCTATTTTTTTTACTTGTGGGGCATTGTCGGGCATAACTATAGTGGTGGGAATATTTAATAGTTTTCCTGCTAAGGCGATCGCTTGAGCATGATTTCCCGAAGAATAGGTTAATACTCCCGATTTTTTTTGAGTTTCTGATAGTTGAGATAGAGCGTTGTAAGCTCCTCTAAATTTAAATGAACCTGTACGTTGAAAATTTTCACATTTGAAAAATACTTGACATTTAGTGAGTTTATTTACAGTTGTTGAAGTTATTACAGAGGTGCGATGAGCAACCGATGATAAACGATTAGCTGCTGCTGTAATATTATTGTAATTAACTACAAAATTATCGGCAGATTTTGAGGGATAAATAGACATATAGCAATCCTATTTTATTTGTGTATAAAAATCTTACCGCTTTTAGGGAATAGGGAACAGGGAACAGATAGGAGTTTCAGTGCTTTTCAAATTGATAAACCACATCGCCATAACCAAAACCCAGGACGTTGCATGCAACGTCTCTACTTCAATTATAGCTTCTGAGTTTTTTTCAGTGACGTTTTTATGTTTATCTACAGCGCTTTTCATTTGAGTAGACCACAAAATTATTTTTGGCACTTAGAGTAG
>NZ_CEZPJD010000641.1:0-4690 GCF_983059655.1 Okeania sp. | reverse complement strand
ACTGATAACTGATAACTGATAACTGATAACTGAAATGACCCAAGAATTAACGCTCTGCTTGCCACCTCGCAATTACATCTCAGACCAAAAATTTCCGGATTTTCCTAACCTATGCAAGAAAACAACTATCAAATTCAAAGCTATTTTTAATTTATTTAATTAAAACTAACTATATGGAAGCAATTTTATTTCGCCCTCAAGGCAACTTAGATTTAAAGAGAAGTTATCAACTCAAGCAAATAGTAGGCAAACTCATCGACAAAACACGAAATTTTTATTGCATAATAGATATGGGATTAGTCAATCAAATTAATAACTTTGGATTAACTACTTTAGTTATTGTCCGCAAAATTTCTGAAAAAAGAGGATGTCTATTATACCTGTTCAATATCCAAGATGATATTCAACTGATTTTTCAATTAACTGGATTAGATCAAAAATTTAATTTTTTAGAAGACGAATCATTTCTTTATTCATTAAAACCTAAACTACTACTTTGCTAGTTGCTAAGTTGATGAATTAGGTTTGTTTATTCTTGTTTGATTTTCCTTCTCTATTTTGTTCGCTATTACTAACAATTGGAATTGTAAAATGAAACTGACTACCACAATTTTTCCCCTCGGACTCTGCCCAAATTTTTCCTCCTAAACGAGTAATAATCTGCCGACAAATAGCTAAACCTAAACCTGTACCACCAACACTTCTTCGTAAAGCACCTTCTTCTTGATAAAAACGATCGAATACAGCTTCTAGACGCTTAGGTTCAATCCCACGGCCAGTATCAGAGACTGTCACTTCTAACATATTATTCCCATTAGAAGTAGCTCCAATCATTACTGTTCCTTCAGACTGAGTAAACTTACAAGCATTATCCAGGAGTTTTGACAATACCTCCACTAACCATTCCCCATCAGCTAAAACTAAAGGTAGTTCTGTCGATACCTCAGTAGTAATACTCGGTAAATCTTTTTGTGAATTATGGGCACGAATACTACTCAGGGCCAAATCAACACATTCCAATAGAGGCAAATATTCTACATTCCACTCAACCGTACCACTTTCTAAATGAGACAATGTTAAGAAATCTTGCACAAGATGACGCATTCTATCTGCATCTGCTAAGGCAGTTTCTAACATAACTTGACGTAACTCTGCAGGCATATCTGGTTCTTGACTCAAACTTTCAAGGCAAACTTGAATAGTAGATAAAGGTGTCCGTAGCTCATGGCCAGTAATTGCAATTAAATTACTACGAGTCCGGTCCAGAGCCTCTAATTGTTGATTTAATTCTTCTAAGTGGACATAAGTTTCAGCCTGGATCAAAGTTATACCTAATTGAGTAGCGATCGCTTGTACTAAATCTATTTTGTCATCAGACCAATTATGAGCACATGAGCCACAGTCGTGTAACTCTACCATACCTAAAAGTCTTCCTTGATAAAGCAAAGGCACCATTAACCAGCTCTTAATTTCCCATTGAGATATTAATGTTTCGATACAATTTTGGGCCTTAATTCTAGAGCCTTGTAGTGTTTTTGTCAAACAATAATCAGGTAGCAAGCTAGTATCTTCTATAGAGACTTGCTCTTGAGTTTGAACAACCTTTTGAAATAAAGGATTATCTTGTAAAGGCCATTCTTGATTAACCACAGATGTAATTGACGAACTTAAATATTCATGTGTAATGGTTGCTGTGACATCCAAAGCTCGACATTGATAAATTAAGCATCGGCAGGCTAAAAGTGCTTCTCCCAATTCTTGCACTGCCACTTTAATAATCTCATCTGGGTCTAGCGATCGCCTCATAGCATTAGAAATAATATTAATCAGGCGCTGTTTTTGTTCCTGAGCGGAGATCGAGCGATACGCTTTAAGTAACTTATATTGACTTGCCTGCAAATAAGTCACCAAACGTTGGGCAAAGGGATCGTTAAATTGAGGATTTTGAGTAACTACTTCTGAAGCTTTCTTGAGGTAACGACGATTAGAGCTAGACTTGACTTTACCAGATTTTCTTCCCATCCCGACATCAACATTGATACCATAAGTATCTTGTGCTGCTTGTACTTTTTCTGCTAATTCTGGTCTATACTTCAGAATTCTATTCAGTAAAGATATAGCAGCTTGGACACATACATGACGATCAAAAGTCCAGATACCTTCAAACCGACGTGCCTGATCCATGTCGAGCAACTGAGATGTTTCATTACCTTCATCAGAATTAAAACGCTCATTACAAATCAAACAACTTGAATACTGTTTACCAAGTACCAGTAAATTCCATTCCTTACTTAGAATCTCTTTAGTATTGAAAGCAATTGTTTCGTAATACTCAGAAGAATTGTTAAATGCTGTTTCTGGTGCTGCTAGTACGTATACTTGAGATGTTAGGTTAGCAATTCGTCGATAACGATGAGCTTCCTGACGATAAAAACGCTCTTGCTGAAAAGTTGCAATTACCAGAGGTCGATCGGAGCTTGCTAAAACCTGGTCTTCCATTGCATGAGATAGAGCAGTTAGGGATGTCTTAAAGTAAATTTGAGGTCTCAACTGCGGAATCTCTTGCACCAGTTCTGCCAATACGGATTTAGGGATGGTCATCTGGCGGTTAATCTTTACCCTACTGCACTACTATAGCGTTACGCGCAAGTCAGAAGTCAGAAGTCAGAAGTCAGAAGTCAGAAGTCATCCCTGACTAAATTTGAGTACTTATAAACGTCCTAACCTATTTGCGTAGTGCTATAATATCAAATATACATTGTTAGTGTTAACACTGTAGAGGCTTTTATTCTTTAGTTTTATTTGATCCCTTGTTTATAGTCGGGTATTTTATACAATAAAAGATTATTTTATCTCAAATATTTAGTATTTCTAAGATTATAAAAATAACTTGCTATTATCGGTTGTTTTGAAACAAAGCAATAGCAAGTTTTTAAGTTTTTATCAATTTTCTGCTACAGCAATTATTAATTCTGATTGTACAGAAAATATATGATAATTGAAATAATTAAGAGCTTTAGACTTTTAACGTATATTTGGGGAGTGTCAAAAGTTTTGCATTGGTTACTGTAGTCTTTATTTATCCTTCTCATCTCTAGTTTCACTACTAGATTCAAGTTCAGAATTATAAATAGCATCCAACTGTTGACGAGCTTCTTGTACATTCACAGAACGCATCACCAATAAAGGCTCATCAATAAAATTCCCAGATTCATCTAATAGTTCAGGATGTGGAATTCTACGAGACTTAGAATAAGAATCACGAGAAGACCATCCTTGATTTGAAGGGGAAGATTGAGACTCAAGGCCCACTGTTAATAGACTACGGATTAAATTACGAACAGCCAAAACAGCAACAGTGGTAAAGGCTAAGATATAAAGCAAATGTAACATAGTTTTCTCCAGGGCCAGATAGGCACTTAGCAAATTTTAAAAAAGTTTAAACAATTGTTTTTATTTTATCTCTACTTAACTCTGGATGAGTTTAATGGCCATAAATTATCAAAATAATTAGGTCTAAAACCCAGCCTTTTAAGGCGAAATGTTTTTGGAGGCTTGCTCAAATACCCGTTACAAAAACAACTTCTGACTTCTGACTTTAGTTAACCGGGTCACTCATCATCATTTCCAGAGAAACCAGAGAAAATACTGCTTTTACAGTAAATTGACAGTTATCAAATCATAACTGTTATTGTTAGAAGTTAACTCAACCTAATTTATTAGTTCAGGACTTAATACCTAAGCTTTAGTGTAATAAGTAATTCTATCTAGATTGTTGTTCTTTGCGGAATCGCATTGAAACTTGCCAACATTCCGTTAGTAAGTGATGCCAAGGCATAAGCACTGTAGTTTCTACCCCTACTTGACCTTCAGTTGCATGAAAAAGAGTTTGTGCTGTACTAACTTCCTGTTGAGCTTGCTTAACTCTATTAAGTAGGTCCAGTTGTTCAGTGCTACTAAGAAAAGGAATTTTTTCTCTCTCCAATAACTGACGGGAACGCTCAAACCAATACTGAAAATCCTCTAACAATGGTTGCAGTACTGCTTTAAGTAAATCTGTTTCTGGCAGTTTTGGATTTATCATTTCTCTAAATCTAATTTCTTATTTTATAGTTTATACATATATTAACACTCTTTACAATTTTTAATATTCTTCCTAATAAGTGTTTTTTTAAGGTACTGGAGATTTGAAAACTAGAGGCATAAGGACTTTAGAGGCAAAGCCAGTCGCTTTTGATTGTCATCTTATTCCGAAAATATGATTAATTTATACAGATTAAAAGTACAAAAAATGCTAAGGCTGACAAAAATTATTGTGAATTTCGTTAAATAGTACTCAGCACTCAGCATTAGGACTTTTTACGTTGAGTTGGGGATGAGCAACCCCTCATCAACTAGGAGGCGCTTGGGGTTGTCGGGGTATAAACCCAAAGTCAAAAAGCAAAAAGCATTTAGCTATCAGCTAAAAATCCAAGGGTTTAATACCATTTCTCAAAAGTTTTGCTACATTTCCTTGGGAGTAGGTCATTTCAGTTATCAGTTATCAGTTATCAGTTATCAGTACCTAAGGCTGTTTGCACAGCATGACCTAGGAAAGCAAGAGGCTTGAAGTACGGAATTATTTTTTCTCTTGGCCGATTAGATATGGCGCAGGTTTCGGAGCCATCTCACCCTACGGGAAGCTCCGAAG
>NZ_CEZPJD010000640.1:1297-4691 GCF_983059655.1 Okeania sp. | reverse complement strand
CTCCGGGGGAACATGATATTAGGCAAAAGCAGTTCCTCCAGTCATGGTTATTATTTCTCCATCACGATATTCACTTCTCAATTCAGCGGTAGTTTCCTGCTCTAGATACTCTTCGACAGAATAACGGGTTTGAGTTGCCTACATTAAATTCTCTTCTGTTGGATTATATAATAATAAAACTTTATCCTTTGATTCTAACGATTTTTTTGGTTGCCCTGCACTTAACCCAACCTACAATTTTTACCCTACTCAAATTCTACATTTTCATAGATATCTGACAAAGAGATTTGAAACTCCACCGAACTTAAAGATAAAATGCTTTCATCACCTTCATATTCTGACAGCAACCATTTACAATCTTCAGTTTTGCTAAACTGTTCCACATAATATCTATATTGGTCGATGAGAATATATTCCTGGAAACTATTTACTCTACGATAATGCTCAAATTTTTGCCCCCGGTCATAACTTTCTGTCGATTGCGACAATACTTCCACAATTATCTGAGGGTTAGTAATAGTATCTCGCCTACCTTCGACATAAACTATTGGAGTGGTAGTTACCATCACATCTGGATAGGTGTAAATATTTTTTGTTGGTATTGACAGGCGTAGATCGCTCATAAATACTCGGTAAGGTTGACCTTTTAGACCATACTTTAGGCCAGAGGTAAGATTGATAGCAATGTAATTGTGGTTTGCAGTTCCTCCAGTCATCGGTATTATTTCTCCATTGCGATATTCACTTCTAAATCCAGCGGTTTTTTCCCGCTCTAGATACTCTTCGACAGAATAACGGGTTTGAGTTGCCTGCATTAAATTCTCTCCTGTTATATAATAATGAAACTTTATCCTTTGATTCTAACGGTTTTTTTGTTTGTGCTACGCTTAAGCCAACCTACAATTACAATCTTTACTCCTAATTTTCATAATTGTTGAACGATAAATAATATTCGCTACATAATCAAGCCCAAATTTACCGAATAATTAAGCTTTAAAGCCTCTCACTCGCCGTGGAGAAACAATAGACATCTCCAAAAATCAAAAATAAAATCAATTCTTATCCATAAATTATCAATTATTCTTCCCTGTTCCCTGTTCCCTGTTCCCTCTTTTCTGGAGATGTCTAATTAATTAATTTTCCTTGTATTCAATCCTCTTCCTTTTAGAGAGAGGTAATTATCAATTATTGAAACAATGCCTCACTTTAATCCTAATAATATAGGCAATATAGCTGTTTCATTAAAATTCAATTCTGGATGGCTTTGAGAATACAATGCCACCGAAGATCCTCCATCTAAATTAACAATATGTAAGGTCTTACCTGAAAACACAGAAACCTTTAACAAATAGTCTGCCAGCTCATCTAATTTGACATTCTCTTTAGTAATAATGAAATATTTTCTTCGGTCTTCTTCTGTATAGGCTAATAATGTTCTTTCAAATAGCAAAAGACCATTAATAGATTCGTTAATATATTTTATTGTTACTTGATTACTATCTATAATTAACGGCCCGGACTGAAATTCAATATTAGTTTTCTCAGTTGAAGGTTCAAATAGTTTAGTTTCAATAAAATTCAACTCTTCTGTATTTGGATTAAAGCTAATAATATGGGAAAGTTGTTTATCTTCTTTAACCGGAGTTTTGACTTTACCTAATACAGAAAGCCATCCAGCATGTTCTTTCGACTCTTCAAAAAATGAGCCATTAACTATATATTTATAGTTCGATTTTGTAGCAACAGTTTTAACTGATTCCGCCTGGGATGGTTTGTATATAAAATCAAAATTACCAACAAAAGAAACAATCGTCATGTCATAGTTATTGAATTTATATGCCATAATTTCACCATCTTGAAAACTCGAATCAGGATAGACAGTTTGCTGAGAAATAATTTCTTTGTCTGATTTTTTTGCTAGTTGAAAAACAGTAATTCCTACTCCTCCTAAACAAAGCAATACAATCACACACAAACCTATTTTGATTTTTTTGTTCATTACACTAGCGTCTAAAAATAAACTACATTTAAACTACATTAATTTTGAATTTTAAATCTAATCTCCTTGCTCAATAACCATAGCTTCTTTTTATCATTAATTTTCTGCGAAAAAAGAACTAACTGAAACAGAAATATCTGGAAATGCTAGAGGGTTAATTTTTCCTTGCCGGAAAATAACTTCCGATTGATAATTATCTGCTTGAGGATGTCGAAAAACATAAATTTGTCGATGCTCCACATCTACTACCCAATATTCTAAAATTTTCGCTTTTGCATAAGCTTGCTTTTTTTCCCCTAAGTCATAACCTAGAGTAGTATTAGCAATTTCTATCAGCAAAAAAATATCTTCAGGATAAGGATGACGTTGAGAGTAATTATTTCTGGGTGGGCGTGCGATCGCAATATCCGGTTGAGGTTCAGAATTAGAAAGAGTAATAGGATGTGCTTCCCTAACATAAGCTAACTCTTTTAGCAGAGAGCGTAGATATTCAACGCTAGTTTCTGTAATTTGAGTATGTATTGGACTTTCCGGTGACATTTCTACAATTTCCCCATGCAAAAGTTCCAGATCGCGGTTAACAAATATTCCAGTACTAATTAGATGATGATATTCTTTAATTGTCCATTTTAATAAAGTTTTCATTTGACCACAACTTTAGTAAGATTTTGTACAGACATAATAAAATTTGATAAGGTTTATATTTATAATACTGCTCCTGATACTGAAGCTGAACTACCAAATCAGGTTACTCAAAAACCTAATTTTTGATAGGAATATTTGCTGAATATTTCTGGTTTATTACAGCGATCTTTTAAATAAGCTTCGTTGCTTCTAAATTTATAATTATCTACTTGGAAAAAATTAGCAGTTATACCATTTTGAATCGGGGAATAGCACCAATGATAAATATTTTTATTTTCTCAAGAGAGATTAACAGTTGTTTCAAAATCAATATGTTGAATATATCCATACTCAACAAAGCTCTTAATGGCATAACTTTTTAATTAAATAAATTGAATAAAGTAAACTACTTTTTTCTAAGAATATTTTTGATTTTCAAATGTAGGGAAGTTCCATGAAACTTCCCTGCGGGGTTGACTGTTTTTTGAGATAACGCTTTCAATAATTTAGAATTTAGAATTTAGAATTTAGAATTACCTCTCCTTGAAAGGAAGAGGATTGGGTTAAAAGGAATTTTTTCTTTTTTCTCCATGAATGGAGAGGCTTTATACCTTAATTTTTCGGTAAAATTAAAACCTCAGTACTTGCCATTTTAGCTGTGTCAGTCCACTACAACTAATACTTGTGGGGTGGGTAAATTTTCAACCACCACCATCACCACCACCATCACCACCGCCACCATCACTGCCACCAAAACTGCCACCTCCACCA
>NZ_CEZPJD010000640.1:0-1197 GCF_983059655.1 Okeania sp. | reverse complement strand
ACCACCACCATCACCACCGCCACCATCACTGCCACCAAAACTGCCACCTCCACCATCACCAAAACTGCCACCTCCACCAAAACTACCACCAAAACTGCCACCTCCACCAAAACTACCACCATCGCTTCCATAGCTACCGCTACTATCACCACTGTAAATGCTACTACTTATGTTAGTCGATCTACTGCCAGTAGTTCTATAGTTGTTACTGCGACTAATATAGGTGATTTGTGGCTCCGTCTGGGCCATACTCCAGAACATCCATATCAGTAAGATACCCATGAAGATACCTATCACTATGAAGATACAACTAACAAGACCTGCGTTAGAAGTTGTAGCTAACTGATATTTCTCTGTTTTCAGGGATTTTACTAATTCTTTTGTACCTGCAACTACACCACTTTCAAAGTTTCCTAACTTAAATTCAGGGATAATTTTAGTGTCGATAATATTACTAACCTTACCATTTGGTAAACTTCGCTGTATTCCCCTACCTGTTTGAATTTCCACACGGCGATCGCCTACAGAAACTAAAAACAACACACCATTATTTCGATCTTTATTTCGACCTTTTTGACCAACTCCCCAATAATTAAACAACTTAGTAGTAAATTCTTTGGGAGTTGCTGCGGGTTGAGTTTCTGGTACAGTCACAACAACAATTTCTGAGCCATTTGTTGCTTCTAAATTAATAATTTGGTTAAGTTGATTTTCTGTACCTTGACTAAGAATTTCAGCCATATCTGTTACCCAACCATGATAGTAATGTCGTGGGTTTGGTACTTCTTGTATAGTTAGGGCAAAACTAGGCAAAGGATGTATTGACCAAATTTGAACTACAAAAATTATTGACAAAACACATCTCAAGATAATTAAAAGGAAATTCATAATTTTTACCTTTTGGAAAAACAATAAAATGTTCCCTATTAATTATAGCAATTTAATAAAATGGCGTTGCTGAAGCGCGTGTATGATATTAATCTCAATTCTTTAGGAGTCAGGAGTCAGAAGTCAGGAGTCAGGAGGGAAGAAATAAGAAGAAAGAGTAGTATAGTACTACAAGAATTGGGTGCGGACATTTTTCAATCCTAAAACCCTTTTTTTGATGAACGAAAAAAGTAATTGAGACGATTTGCATAGTATAAATACTTAGCAAACTACGGATTTATATACTACTTTTAATGATATAAATTGAAG
>NZ_CEZPJD010000639.1:0-4693 GCF_983059655.1 Okeania sp. | reverse complement strand
ATGAAGTCTCGCGAACGTCGGGAAATTATTGATGAAATGGCAGGAGTGGCTCAATTTGACAGAAAAATTACCCTGGCCAAAGATAAATTAGACTTAGTGAAAGAACAAGAAGAAAAAAGTCGCATTGTAGAAAAAGAACTGCAAAAACAATGTGACCGTCTTTCCCAAGACTGTGTAAAAGCTCAAAAATATCAAGAATTGCGGGGTCAACTAGAACAAAAGAGTCTCTGGCAAACAATTCTTAAATGGCAAAACCTCCAAAAACAAGAATGGAAACTTAGGGAAAATATAGAGTCAGGCGATCGCTCTGCCACAGAAATTAACCAAAATATTCAAACCAAACAAACCGAAATTCAACAGGCCCAAACCGAACTAGACCAACTCAATGTCCAAGTTAAAGCTTTGGGAGAAGAAGAACTTTTAGCTCTACAATCAACCCTTGCCACCCAAGAAGCTGACCGCCGTCAACTCAAACAAAAGCATAAAGAATTAGAAGCAACGATAGAGCAAACCATCAATAACCTCAGCCAACTCCAACAAGAAATACAGAAACATCAACAAAATTTGGAAATATTAGCCACAAACAAAATTGTTCAAGCTCAAGAAGTCGAATCTCTAGAGTCCACTCGTAACCAAGCACGGGAAACCCTTAACCAACAACGAGAGTCAGCTAGTGCCATTGCCTCTACTGCTGAAGCTTGGATACAAGAACAAGCCCAACTTCACCATCAAATTGAAACCCTACAACAAACTCTTAACCCCCAACTGACCGAACAAGCAAGAGTTAGGGAACAAATACATCAGTTAGAAAAGC
The DNA here is from genome assembly GCF_983059655.1 of Okeania sp. NCBI lineage: Bacteria > Bacillati > Cyanobacteriota > Cyanophyceae > Oscillatoriales > Microcoleaceae > Okeania > Okeania sp. The sequence continues at coordinate 3,879 of NZ_CEZPJD010000639.1, read as the reverse complement.
AAATTCAAGAACAGCAAGAGTCTATGGCTGCCCTGGCAGTAGAAATAGAAAATCAGAATAAATACCATAAAAAAGTAGAAAAGTCAAAAGAAACCGCCAATTATCAAGTAGAATCCTTGACCAAACAATTAGCAGCAGTAGAACAAGACCTGCAAATTCAACAAGATACTCAAACTCGCCTTCTCCAGGAACAAAGGGAAAGACAGCGGAAACTAGATAAATTAGAAGCCCAACAACAAGCAGTTCAAGAAGCTTCGGGAACTTATGCCACTAAAATGCTGCAACAGTCTGGTATTTCTGGCATTTGTGGTTTAGTGGCACAACTGGGGAGAGTAGAACCAAAATATCAGTTGGCTTTAGAAATTGCTGCTGGAGGCCGTCTAGGAAATATGGTGGTAGAAAATGATGGGGTGGGAGCTGCCGGGATTGAATTTTTGAAGCGACAAAGAGCTGGGAGAATGACTTTTTTACCTTTGAATAAAATTCGGCCTCCTCGCCTAAACCGTGATGATAGTTTGCGTTGGGGGGCAGCGGGGTTTATTGATTATGCGGTGAATTTGATTGACTGTGACTCTCGTTATCAGAATATTTTTGCCTATGTGTTTGGCTCTACAGTGGTATTTGATACTTTGGCAAATGCTCGAAAGTATTTGGGTAAACATCGAATAGTTACTCTGGATGGGGAAATATTGGAGACCAGTGGGGCGATGACTGGGGGAAGTGTGTCCCGTCGTTCTGGTAGCTTACATTTTGGCACGGTTGATGGTAGTGAGTCGGCAGAAATAGGGGAAATGGAAGTTCATCGTCAGCGCCTCCAGGAAATAGAGATTGTTTTGGAGCGCTGTCAGATAGAGATTTCTCGGAGAAAGGAGGATGTGAAGGAGCGGGCGCAAGCTTTGATGGAAGGGAAGCAGTATTTTAGAGAAACTCAGCTCAAAGTGGAGCAAATTGAGTCAGAATTGCAAAAATTGAATAGACAACAGGAGCAAGGGCAAGGGCAATTAGAGAAAAATAATCGGGAACTAGCCAATGCTCGGACAAGATTAACATTCCTAGACCAAGAAATTCCAGCACGAGAAGTCCAATTAACAGAGTTAAAGCAAACTTTGGCTGAGTTGGAAAAGTCTCATACTCACAGTGAGTGGCAACAAATGCAGGAGATGATTCGGTCTCAAGAGGCAGTATTACAAGAGCGGGAGAGTAATTGGCGAGCTGCCCAACAACAACTTCAGGAGTTGGAAAATCAACAAAGGCTTTTACAAGAAAAGGTAGAAGCTATTTCTCGTCGGCAGTCAGAATATCAAGAGCAAGAATTAGCAGCTAGGGAAAATATTAAAGATATAGATAGTCAATTATCGGTTGTAGACGAGCAAATAGCTGAAATCAAAGTAAGTATGGCCAAAGCAGAAGAAAAGTTAGGCACAGAAAAACAAAAAAGAGACCAGGCAGAGGCAAGTCTACGAGAACTTTATTTAGCTAAACAACAATTAGAATGGCAACTACAAAAACTGCAAGAATCTCAAGAGGGACGTCGGGAACAGTTAGTCGCTTTGCGGACTCAGTTAGAAGAACAAAAGGCAGAGTTACCCGAACAAGTGCCAGAAGTGCCGGAAAATATTAAAATGGGAGAATTAGATAAGGAGGTGCGATCGCTACAGAAACAACTTCAGGCCCTAGAACCTGTAAATATGTTAGCCCTAGAAGAATTTGACCAAACCCAAAAACGTTTGGAAGAGCTAAGTCAAAAATTATCGACTCTGGAAGGAGAGCGCACGGAACTGTTGTTAAGAATAGAAAACTTTACTACTTTGAGACAACGTTCATTTTTTGAGGCTTTCAATGCTGTGAATGAAAACTTTCAGACCATTTTTGCTCAACTTTCTGAAGGAGATGGTTATCTACAGTTAGATGATACAGAAGATCCATTCAACAGTGGGTTAAATTTAGTCGCCCATCCCAAAGGAAAACCAGTCCAGAGATTAGCCTCTATGTCTGGGGGAGAAAAATCTTTGACAGCTTTAAGCTTTATATTTGCCTTACAGCGTTACCGTCCATCTCCTTTTTATGCCTTTGATGAGGTGGATATGTTTTTGGATGGGGCAAATGTGGAGCGATTAGCTAAAATGATTGAAAAACAGGCACAACAAGCTCAATTTATTGTTGTTAGTCTCAGGAGGCCAATGATGGAATCATCCCAGCATACTATTGGTGTTACCCAAGCTAGAGGCGCTCATACCCAAGTTTTAGGGATTAAAATGACTAGGTCTTAAATCTATATTGGGGTTTGCTGAATAAATTGGTTGGTGGGAGTAGGACACGGGGACGCGGAGACGCGGAAACGCGGAGGTGGGGAAAACAGAAAACAGTTTTGGCCATTTTATCTGAAGTAATTTTCTTGAATTTCAGTAGAAAATTTCAGTGTTTTAAGGCAAAACTAGCCAATAACTTAGGAGATAAATTGAATATAAAAAGCTCCATTACCCTAGCTATCCTAACTTTTAGTTTTATTCAGCAAGTCCTATTTGAATAAGGAGACAGGAGTGAGAATAAGTTCCTGTGGACTGAAAATCAATAAATTACAATATAGAAATGAGTAATTTATCTTAACTTTTGACTTTTGACCTATTATAATACTGCCTCAGTCTTACTAAATTCTTTATCGATAAATTACAATGTATAAATTATTAATTTCTCTTAATTTTTAATTTTTGACTTTTGACTTCTGACTTTTGACTTAATTATTTAAGAATCGGGATTAAACAATAATGACATTTGAACAAATTTGCCAACGCTCCGATCTGTTAGGAACTCAAATAATCACTCGTGACAAAGGTAAACGCCTAGGAGTGGTAAGCCAGTTATGGGTAGACGTTGATAGGCGGGAAGTGGTAGCTATTGGACTGCGGGACAATATATTGGCAGTGGCTGGAATACCTAAGTTTATGTTTCTCAATAATATCTGTGAAATAGGTGATGTCATCCTAGTAGATAATGAAGAAGTAGTTGAAGAAGATATTGATGCTGAAGCCTACAGTAGCCTAATAAATAGCGAAGTACTCACAGAAAATGGCGAACTTTTAGGCAGAGTTAGAGGTTTCAAGTTTGATACTAGAGATGGCAAAGTTTTGTCATTGATTATTGCTTCTATTGGTATACCCCAAATTCCAGAGCGAATTATTAGCACTTATGAACTCTCAATTGATGAAATTGTGAGTAGTGGGCCAAATCGCTTGATTGTGTTTGAAGGTTCTGAAGAAAAACTCAAACAGTTAACAGTGGGAGTATTAGAACGTTTAGGTTTAGGAGAAGCACCTTGGCAAAAAGAGGAAGAGGGATTATATTATCCTCCCACTGTGAAACCTGATAATCAATTAGGTACAGGGCAACCAGCTACTCGTGAACCTATTCGTACAGTAGCACCGTCAACTCAAGAAGCATGGGATGAAGATTGGGCAGAACCGGAACCTAGAAGACCTAGGGTAGTTGAACCTGAACCTATTTATGATGACTACTATGAAGAAGAAATGGCTCCCCCTCCACGTCAGCTAGAGCGAGAAGCAGTTTATGAAGATTATTATGAGACAGAAGCAGTTGTTGCACCACCAGTAGCCCGTCAGGAAAGACAAGCTCCTATTTATGATGAGTATGAAGAAGATAATTGGGGAGAGTCAGACGGATATGAGTATGAAGAGGAGAAATATGAACAGAAAAAATATAAACCTGCTTCAGAATATGAATATGACGAAGATATAGAAAAAGATGCCTGGGCTGATGATGAGGCTCCAAAACCCTATCAAGCACCTCGTGTAAATATTCCTCAGAAAACTAAGATGCCAGAATATGAAGAAGAACCTGGTGGTTACTAAATCAATGGATAAT
>NZ_CEZPJD010000638.1:0-4716 GCF_983059655.1 Okeania sp. | reverse complement strand
TTAGCTATTGGACATCTCCTGCAATTTGTAAATATGCCAGCGCACATTGCTATATTACCTTGAATAAAATCTATAAAAAGTAACCCGCTATGAGGATACAACTCAAGATTACCCAAAGTATTAAAGTGATTATTGCCAGAGAAGTCTGGAATAGTTAGGGTTTGGTTTTGCTCAATTTTGATAAAGCCTGGTTTTCCTCCCCTATGGGAAAGATCGACTCCTTTAGTAATATCTCTAGATTTATCTTGATAAGCTGTAGCAATGAAAAAAGTATCTGCATTAGTAATTAGGTTGCTTTCCCATTCTCCGAAAGTGGCAATTTCATCAATTTGTGGAGAGACATTAGACTCAACTTGCTCCCAACTTCTAGCTTGAATATATTGAGGGCAGGGGAGGCTTGAGACCTTATTTTTTGGTCAGTGGTAGTAAATGCGATCGCTTCCCTATTTTTGGCATTGCATAATTGTGGGATGATTTTATAAGAGAGGATCGACTATCATCCCCGTGTCTCCGTGTCTCCGTGTCCCCGTGTCGGTCTCAATCATCCCAGTATTCAGCAACGCCCTATTTTTTGTTTATGCCGCAACAGTAGCATAGGGTTCAATGCCTGGCATTCCAACGAATCCCGGTAATTGTTTGATACGTTCAATCCATGCTAAAATATGGGGGTATTCATCTAAAGATACTTTACCATCGAGGGCAAGAGTAATATAAGGAAAAGCTGCTATGTCTGCAATGGTAGGATGTCCTAATTCTAACCATTCGCGATCGGCTAGATGGCGATTAATTTGTTCGAGAATGAAGGTGGATTTTTGAGTAGCTACTTCAATATCTATGGTGATTACTTTGAATAGATAAAATAATCTTGCTGATTCTACACCTTGACGAATTTCTTCTATGGTAGTGGACAGCCAATGAACAACTCTACTTAGAGCTTCGGCATCATTGGGAAGCCATTGTTCATTGCCATATTGACGAGCTAGATAAACTAAAATTTCTTGGGCATCAGAAATAATTTTATTACCGTCTACTAATAAAGGTATTTGTCCAAAAGCATTTAATTTTAGGTATTCAGGAGATTTATGGTCCCCTTTAAATACATCAACTCGCATGAATTGATATTCGATTCCGAGAAGAGATAGTAATAATCTGATTTTATAAACATTGCCAGAGAGTTCGTGTCCGTAAAGTTTAATCATGGTATTATTATCTTTTTTACCGAACGTTTGTTCTGCTTAATAAGCTTATCCTAACGAACGTTTTGTAGAGTGTCAAATTTTAGATTTTAGATTTTTGTGAATTTTGACTTGTAGCGATCGCAGACAAAGTCCATAACTCTAATGAACTTCGATATAATCAAAATCAGGACTTACGCATAAGGTAGGAAAAATTAGGATTTGAGATTGTTATCCGTTCCTGACTGCTCCGCAAACCCTGTCGGTAGCAATGACGGAAATACGTTGTACTGCCTAAGTCCTGAAAATATTAAAAGCTGATAATAATGTCATGTCTAAAAAAGAAGTAATTGCTAAACTAATCCCTGTATTCCGTCACTATGGTTATGAAGGAACGACAATATCACGATTATCTGAAGCTACAGGATTAAAAAAAGCCAGCCTCTATCACCACTTTCAAGGAGGTAAAGAACAAATGGCAGAAGCAGTTTTAGAATATATTGGTGATTGGTTTGAAGAAAATGTATTTGCACCTCTACAGTCAAATCAACCTGCCAGGGTTCGTATTCAAGTAATGAGTCAAAAAATAGATGAATTTTACGACGGTGGTCAAATTCCTTGTGTTCTGGCAGTGATGTCTCTGGGAGAAGCCGATAATCTATTTCACAAGCAGTTAGAAAAATCTCTCAAAGAATGGATTGATGCTCTCTCAGAAGCGATCGAGGAAACAGGAGTTGAACCAAAACAGGCTTGCCAAAGAGCTGAAGATGCTATGATACTGATACAAGGAGCATTAGTATTAGTTAGAGTGACTAAAAATACTAAACCTTTTAAAAGAGCGATCGCCAAATTACCTCAAGTTTTATTAGAATAATTAACAATAACTAGGGTTTGCTGAAAAAGTATGAGTGGCAGGAGTAGGAGCCAGAATCGGTGAATCGGTGAAGTCAGGAGGAATGGGAATTATAGAAGAAGTAGTCAGAAGAATCATCCATTGATTTTCTAACCCTGTCTTGCCGAAAATCTAAGATTTTTGAACCATTACCACCTAAAAGCTGCTACTCCCTTAGTACCTGAAAAGGATAAAACCTTTATCTGTCAAGACTTTGATATTTAATCAGCAAGCCCTAACTAGCTAATAATCATCAAAAAAGTTATTCAGTTTGTGTTAATTACTTAATAATTGAAGTAAAACTTAAATATAGCGTTCTTTTTTCAAATTGGTATTACAAAAATAACTTCTGACTTCTGACTTTTGACTTCTAACTTCTAACTTCTAACTTCGTTAAAGGGTGGTGGCGCATTTTAATGATTGTGCATTTTCCAGCAATGTTTGTTATGAGAATAGTGGGAGCATCTTGCTCCCGTGCCAGGTATTTCTTTTTGCTGTATACCATAGCTGATAGCTGACGGCTGTTTGCGCAGCATTCCGGAGGAAATGCTTACGAAAAACCAACTATTTAGAGTTTGCTGATTAAATATCAAAGCATTAATTGATATTGGTTGTAGCATTTTTTTGTCTAAAAAAGTGTCAGCTTTTCGGTGGCAAGAGCTGCATAAAGCTAGTGTTTTAGGACGATTATGGCAGAAAAATCAAGGTACAATTTTTCCGACTACTCCCTAACTAATTTCCATTTCTCCTGACTACTGACTACTACGAAGAACAAAAAGACTTTTTCAGCAAACCCTATTTATCTTGAAAGAAAGAAAGAAAGGTCTATTCTACCAAAATTTGTACTGAGTGCTATTTGCATATTTTCCAAAACTTTAACTAACCATTGAACTTTGTTTTGTGTTGCAAATTCATAATGCTTAAACAACAATGCAAATCGTTTCTCTAAGTTAGGTCTAACTTGTTGACAAACTAATAATATTTTTAGTAATAATCCTGTTGTAATTACAGGTCCTAAATTGCCAATTAGATTAATAAAAAAGAAATGTTGTGGCTGCTTTGGACTATGCACAACTAAAAAACTTAATAATTGATGGCAGGTCTTCATAATTAAAGATTCATTTAAGAGCTGCTCATCGTTATCAGGCATAGTATTTTGTAAATATTTGTAGAGTTTATTCTTAAATTGAACTTGAATCCGATTAGATTCAACATCAAAGGATGTACTTAAGTATTCATAAAAACTGTCTTTAAAAAGGTGATATGGTTGGGGAACTGTGGTATAAGCTAAAAACCTTTTAGCATAATCTCGATAAGTTTCATTACCTTCTACTTTTCCCACAAATTGTTTGATAGATAATAATAGTTCATCATTGGATAATAAGGTAGGATTTGTAGCAGATGTAGACCTTTTAACTGGGCTAAGTTGTAATCTAACCTGGTGAGTAACATAGTGGGATAAGTCTATTTCATATTTTTTCTGTTTTTCAACTTGCATTTTTCTGACAGCTTGTTGATGTTCTTTACTGCTATTTGGACTAATTAATAAATATTTATATAAATAAGGATAGTGGGAATTAAGAATTTTCAAAGGTTGGTTTAAAGTGTTATTAGTATTATTTGCAGATGATAGATTTATTACTTCTACCATTCGTTTTAAACTCAAATATTCTTGACTATGAGTAAAACAGTTGATAAGTTCTAACATTTTTTTTGTTTCGTCAGGTTCGTAACAGAAAGACTCAGATTTATCAATTGCTTGCTCAAATAAATTCATCAGTTGTTTTAAAGCATTTTTTTTGTCTTGAGGTAGTTGCTGATGGTTAATTAATATATAACAACAACGATTCAGAACAGCGTTAAATTTTTCTTCGCATTCAGGAAGTTGTATAATTCTCCCTATTGCTGTAGATATTTCGGGAATCTGGTATAGAGAGTATTGAATAAATAGTATCCGAAATCTCTCAACTATTTGCTCGATTGACTCAGTTAAAACTAATTCTAAAAAGTGATGATAAATCTTTTGTTCTTCTTTATAGATTTGTTGATAACTAGAATCTTTAGAGATGATTTTTTTTCTTTTATATTCCATAGAAATTTGCCTTTCTCAAAAAATAACGTTATTAGTGAATAGGTATAATATACACTACGAATCAATTATTACTTAAAAAGTTAAATTTGTGACTGAATAGTTTGAGATATTATACTATGTACCTCTATCACGACCTTCACTCCAGTTGTGAAAGTGTAGTATTGGCTTGTATCCTCAATAGATTATCATGATTAATTTATTTCTGGATAAGCAGCAATTATGTGTATTAATTGTAATAAAAAATTATGCTGCTATTCTAAACATACAAAAAAATACACATTGATTAACTTATATCATTTTCAAAATTATGCTGTTTAAAACTTCTAGTGTAAAGTGATTTTCTTCTTTGTTCAGAGGTAGGCATTCAGCCGTCAGCCATCAGCTATCAGCTATTGCTTTTAATTTATGATAAAAGCTTTATTAATTGTCTTACTGCAAAAGTTGGCTCCCTTGCCCTTTAAAGTCTATTTTAATTTAAACACTGTTTTATATGAGAGAGCTCACGGGGTGACAGCTATAGCGCTGTGCGCAGGCAACAGGCAACAGGCAACAGGCAA
>NZ_CEZPJD010000637.1:0-4721 GCF_983059655.1 Okeania sp. | reverse complement strand
ACAAATCTCTTCATTGGGGATACACTCATCTAAATGAGTCTTCAAAACTTGAAATCATCGAAGTAAACCCAAAAGCTCAAAAAATTAAGTATTAGATTATTCAATTATATAAGACCTTAGCATAACATAAAATTTAGTTCACAAAGTTTACCTACACCTAAAATAGATAGTAAAAGTTGTGAATGGAGTTAGTTAAATCACAACATAAATCTGAAATGATTATGGATAATCTTTTAGTAAAATTTGAATTGCTGAATAATGAGATTATTTTAATTGAAGCTGGAAAAAAAGGATTAGAAATTTTAAGTTCAACTTTTGAAGAAGTGCTGAAAGGTATAACAGGAGGATTTCATGCTCGAATAGGTGCTGAAAGAGAGGAAGTTCAAGAATTACTGTCATTAATAAAAATACCTTTAGAAACTTTCGATTCTCAACCAGCTCAAAATTCAACTATGAAGGTTCAAATTTCAGTCGAACAGCTAAGAATATTAACACAAATTTTAAGCGAAGCTTGCCACGGTATTAAAATTTTAGATTTTGAAAACAAAATAGGAACAACCAAAAATCAATTAAACTATTTGCTGAATTTAAGTAGTAACTTATATAGATCGATTAAAAATCAAGATAAATTAAATAATTAAACTCCCATAAAGTACCTAAATCAAATTAATTACTATTATTTATTCCCAGTAATTTTTACTGATAACTGATAACTGATAACTGATAACTGAATATTACCAGTCCATGTCTACAGAAAGGTTAATCGTCATTTTTTTCCTTCCTGGAGGAACTGCTGTAATACAAGCACAAATAGTTTGACCACCATCAATTTCAACTTCACAAGCATGACAAGAACCCATTAAACAACCCGTAGGAATAGTTACCCCAGCACGTTCAGCAACGTCTAGAATAGGTTCTCCTGACTCTGCCTCAACAGTAATATTATCAGGCAAGAAAAGTATTTCCATAATTCAGCAATAATTATTTGATTAGGGTTTACCGATTAAATATAAAAGTCTTGAGCTATAAAGGTTTTGGCCTAACAAAGCTCAAAAAGAGAGTATTGGTGTAAGATAGAGGCAGAAAAATCTGGGAATAATTTTTCTGAGTACGTCCTCTACCACTCCTGATTCCTCTTGACCAAAAAAGAAGGTCTTAAGCCTCCCCTTTCAAGGGGATGAAAAAAATAAAGTTCAATATTTCAAGCCTCTGACTTCAGGCAGAGGTACTGATAACTGATAACTGATAACTGATAACTGAAATGACTCTTCACTACTCCCTACTCCCTACTCCCTACCTTAGTTAAATATCAACTTTAAATTTAAGTGACGATTAACTTTATCTGTAACTGAATCTAACATCATTTCTCTTTGTTCTCTATAGTTAGCAACACCAGTCGGCAGACCTTCGAGACCTCGTTTTTTACGCAACAAATTTAACCAGGAACGACGCCAAGGACTATTGTCAAAAATTCCATGTAAATAGTTACCCCAGACAGACTGATTTTGATTAATAAATCCCAAATCGCGGTCGTTAAATAAAGGATTTACCATATCTGGCTTTGTAATTTTGGTTCTACCTTGATGAATTTCATAACCGATTATTGGTAAATTACCTAGAGGATAATTAGCAATAACTTGTCGCTGACGAGAAATTTTTTGAGGAGCAATTACAGTTCTTAGTGGTAATAGTCCTAGTCCTGGATATTCTCCCCTTTGTCCTTCTAAACCCTGAGTATCTATTAAAACTTCACCAAGCATCTGAAAACCACCACAAATTCCCATAATTGTACCGCCAGCAGCTTGGTAATTCTTGAGAGCTGTGGCCATCCCACTTTTTTGTAATACTAATAAATCGTTAATAGTAGTTTTAGAACCAGGAATAATTACTGCATCAGGATAACCTAAATTATCATTAGGATTAACATATTTAATCTTGACACTAGACTCTGAATCTAAAGGATCAAAATCAGTGAAATTAGAAATTCTTGGTAACTTAATAATGGCAATTGTAATCTCAGCATTAAATTTAGAAGAACGTTGCTCTAAAAGACTTAAAGAATCTTCGGCAGGAAAGACTTCATCAATCCAAGGAATTACCCCAATTACAGGAATATTAGTTCTTTTTTCTAACCATTCAATACCTGAATCTAGAAGCGATCGCTGTCCTCTAAATTTATTAATTACAATCCCTTTAATTAAACTTTTTTCTTCTGGCTCTAGTAGTTCTAGGGTACCAATAATATGAGCAAAAGCACCACCTGGATTTATATCAACGACTAAAATTGTAATCGCATTCAAGTGCTTGGCCACTCGCATATTTGTTAAATCTCGGTGCTTTAAATTAATTTCTGCTGGACTACCTGCTCCTTCACAAACTATTATGTCGAATTCCTGAGATAACAGTTCTAAACATTCTTGAATAGCCTGCCAACCAATGTTAAAATACTTCTCATAATAATCTATGGCACCTACTGTATCTAATACTTTCCCTTTGAGAATAACTTGAGAAGTCATATCTCCTTGAGGTTTCAACAAAATAGGATTCATTTCTACTGCAGGAGTTACACCTGCGGCCCAAGCTTGTACAGCCTGGGCATAACCTATCTCTCCACCAGTAGATGTGACATAAGAGTTCAAAGCCATATTTTGTCCTTTGAAAGGAGCTACTCTCCATCCACGACGGGATAAAATTCTACAGATGGCTGCAGCTATCAGAGATTTCCCAGCGTTGGAGGTAGTTCCCACTACCATAATTGCTTTCATAACTGTTTGTAATTCAGGAATTATAATAATATTTTTATTACCATTTAAAATATATGGCTTGGTGTAACTGCTAGCATTTGTTGGCCTGCAAACTGATCAAACCCTGATTGTATCTTTAAAAGTAGGCGATTCAGTTTTTTTTCCAGGAGGCCCGAGTTAGTAGGTAGAAAGAAGGCATTATTAGAAGGTTGAAAAATTTTCCCCACTTCTTTATCTCCCCAACTTTCCATCTCTTCTTGAATAGCGATCAAATAAGTTCTATATACTTTTAACAGCGTCGATCAAAAATTTATGATATTTATAATAGTTCCCGTACATTCCTCTAAGAGATAGAAATAAATTTTTTTCCTACCTTAGCTAAGAAAAATATACATGATTTGTACTTTTATTTTTGGCTCTAAATATAGATTATTAGGACTTTCATATTTACAAGTAAGCAAAACTCTTTCAATATTCAGAATAAGGGTAAGAAAAAATTAAGAGAATACGAAAAGTATTTTCAGCTATCAACACTTTTTTTGAAGTTGATAGTATCTAATCATCACTTAGTTTCAAAATCTATAATTATAATTTTGATGTTTGACTAAGAAATTAATATCGAACTCTTCAAAACTTGGATATTTCTTGCCTATTTAAATAGGAAGTCGAAACCAACGATTAATAAAATCATAGAAGCGATCGCTTACAGACGGTTGAGAAACACTTCCCTTTGCAGCATATTTTTTTACTAACTGATGACCAAGAGGCGTGAGGCGAAAACCATCTGTAATACCCTGCCCATCAACTTCTCTCCTTAATAAACCCACCTGAATTAGCCACATTAGATTATTTTCAGCAGCTAATTCTGGTACCAGAGAACGAGTATAGCCATTTTTTAAACCTGTCTCTGATGCTATTGATTTTAATTCCACACTTCGATCCGACATTGTTACAAATAAGCTGATATTAAACGGGCTACAGCTAAGTGCCCTTTCCGCCCTTTTTTCAGTATTAGTGGGGTATCGGAGTGATATCAAGTTTTCAGATTTTACAGAGGTCATTGCAATTATTTTTTTCTAATGACCCTTTAGCATATCATATAATTAAGTTTTTTTATATTTTATATCATACAGATAATATTGCATTAAAATAAGCTATACAAATAATAGTTTATTTTTTTTTAACAAAGTAGTCTAGAAAATAAGCTATACCAGGGAACAGCGGTGTGACCCCGCGTCGGCGACAGATGGAAAAGTTGGAAAAACATTTCCTAGTTTAAGATTCATCATCAGCGGTTGTCCTAACCAATTCTTTTTTAGCTATAGAACAAATCTTAGGATAAGTAAAAATTTTTCAAAGCACAAAATATCTTAAAATAACAGAAAGAATACAAGGCCATGCTGTAAACCTATTAAGGAGAAAACAAAATCTATGCCATTATCTGTTGGCACTAAAGCACCAGAATTCACAGTAAAAGATACCAACGGCAGCACCGTTTCCTTATCTGATTTTGCTGGCAAAACAGTTGTCCTATATTTTTATCCCAAGGATGATACCCCAGGTTGTACTAAAGAAGCTCAAAGCTTCCGAGACAAATATGCTGAATACCAAGGTAAAGATATGGTTGTTCTTGGTGTAAGCATGGATGATGAAGCCTCCCACAAAGCCTTCACTGAGAAATATGGTTTGCCTTTCCAACTATTGGCAGATGTTGATGGCGCTATCACGAAAGCTTATGATGTTGAAGGTGGTGGATATCCTAAGCGTGTCACCTATATTATTGACTCTACAGGAAACATTTCTCACGTTGATGAGAATGTGAAAACTGGTAGTCACGCTCAAGATATTTTAGAAGTTATCGGCAAAAAATAATTATAACAGGGAATAGTGGGAAAAACATTTCCCTGTCTAAGAGGTTTTCTTAGAAGTCTAATTTGCTACATCTAAGCCCCCTAAATCCCCCAATTTTGGGGGACT
>NZ_CEZPJD010000636.1:1277-4742 GCF_983059655.1 Okeania sp. | reverse complement strand
GCCTTAGGTACTGATAACTGATAACTGATAACTGATAACTGATAACTGAAATGACACTAGTAGAAGAGAGCGGGAATAACTAACCAATTACAAAATCTTAAAATCCTGACCAATCAATACTTTTGACTGGATTGAGTGCGTATTACATTCTGAGAAAATCTTAGAATTACGCACTCGCTTTTGACTTTTGACTTCCGGGTAGCGTCACTAGTTTTTGACTTGATGAGAGACAAGGTTTAATTGCTCTTACATCAGAAAAAACATAGTAAAAGCCAGACATAAACTCTACCATAGCAGTCGAAGGAAAAGCTAGGACAAATCAAAAGCTTAAAACTCAGACAAAAGTTAAGATTCTTCTTTCTTCTTTCTGCAATACCATAACTCTAAAAACAACTCAAATTAAAAAACGCCTGGCTCTGAATATGTTTAGAGCCAGGCGTTTTACTTTTAAAAAAAGTTTTTTATATTTAGGGCCTTTATATTAGCTAACCCCACTTAGATATTTAAGGTCTTTATTTTTAGCTGACCTCAATTTATATTCATCTATTATTTGACAACAACTTTATAGGGATCGACGATTTCGTAATATTTTCTTTATTTTTTTGTATTTTTATGGCCAAATATATATCCATATTACAAAATTTAAACTTTTGTTACTTAGACGAAGAAGATCGATTACTGGCCTGTTGCTCCCAACGAAATAGGATAATCATCAAGACTACAACTCCGACTTGTAAAGCAAAATTAGGGAAAGCAGAAGCAATATTCTGGCCAGCAATGATTTTGGCCAAAAAAATAAAAGCTCCGATGAAACCAGAAGCTCCTAAAGCTACATATATAAATTGCCGTAGTCCTCGATAAGGTTTATCAAGCTCACTTTTGAGGCGAGCATATTTTTCTGGGCTAAGTTTAGTTTGAGAGGAATTATTATTTGAGTTTGGAGTTGACATAGTGTTTTTAGATACAGACTTGAAGAAGTAATTTACAGCGCAATTTATTTAAGTAGACTACAAAATTATTTTGGGGCATCGCAGGTAGGGACGTTGCATGCAATGTCCTTACGCAGTAGGCAGTAGGAGAATGATTTGGCCACTATAGTCTATATATTTGAAAACCGCTATAAATAGGTTGGCATTAAAAATTATAGTGACTATTGGGCAGGAGGCGGAAGAGGAGAAGTTTTTGGGCGTTGTATATTTGCCCATTGGAATTCTTGCTTGAGAAAAAGAAGAATTATAAATATGGTTTATCTTGTCTGCAAAGATTCATTACCGAATAAATTCCAGCAAAATATTTATAATATCGAATCCGTTTAATTCGGTATAAAAAAATATTCCATCTTCATCCAGAGCGGAAAGAATTCTGAGTTATTTTCCCTTCTGTTTGCGGAGCATTCCGTAGGAAATTCTGAATTCTGAATTCTTGATTCTGATTCACTATCTTATTACACCGATGCTACCGGATTTGATATAACTTATTCAATTAATAAAAACCTACATACAGCAATTATCAAAAAGCGTGAGTTATGCACATTGGTTTTTTTTAAGGAACACCGGATCTAAATTCTAGGAATAGAATAGAAATAAAGATAAAAGATGAGTGTATCCCACTAATTTTAGAAACGCTATATTAAAAACATTAAAAATTACTTTTAACTTACTTTTGTAGCAACAACAATATTGTCTGAAATAGATCAACTACAACGTGGGAATTCAGCAGTCAGCCATCAGCTATTACTTTTAGTTTAGGATAAAAGCTTTACTAATTGTCTTATTACAAAAGTTGCTTTCCTTGCTCCTAAAAGTCAGTTGTTAATTGAAACACTATCCTTAAGGAGAAAATATTGTTTCTGATAGCTGACAGATAGTAGCTGTTTGCGCAGCATTCCGGAGGAAATGCTTACACTACAACAACGTTATATTAGAAACATTAAAAATTATTTTTAACTTACTTTTGTAGCAATAACAATATTGTCTGAAGTAAACCAACTACAACACCTAAAACACCACCCAAATTAACAATAGCTTGCAACTCATTTTTAACAATTACATTAATAGCAACTTCCAATTCTTCAGGAGAAGTACCTTTAACACGGTCAATAATTACTTGGTCAATGTTTAAAATAGGAATTGCTTGAGCCACAATATTTTCTAAATCCCGCTCTAAATAACGTTCTAAAACCAAAGCTAATTCTTGACTCACTAACTCTAGAGAACTATTCATTATTGATGAAGCTTGTAGGCGATTAATAATTAAATCAGCAATGTGCTCCCAATCTATAGATAAACTTAAACCTTGAATTAAATCAGCACCACGCTCTCGCAAGTATAGACGCACACTATCACGCATTGTATTTCTTAACTGGCGTACTGTAGAAACAGGTAAATTTTGCATCGAAAGATTTTGTAACCATTCCTGAATTCTTTCTCTAACACCTAATGCTCTGATTAATTCTTTTAAGCGTTGATTAGTTAATTCTCTCTCATCTAAACAAAAAGTTCTTAACCTAATTAAAGTATTACGCAGCCCAAACAAATTAGCTACTACCCAATAAGTACCACTAGCTTTTTCGCGAAAGCCTTCATCAATAATTGAAATATTTTGATCTGTGAGAAAATCAATTAAAGTCTGCCTTAATATATCTGGTGGTAGTACAACTTTAAGCAACCAATCTGATAGTTGAATTGCCTGCATTTCTGTTAGCTGAAACTCTAATAATACTTGGTCAAAAATTTGGTTGAGTTGAGCTTCCAAAAAGTCTTCTCTTTTCGCCCAAACTTTGAGCAATCTTGGCAAAGATTGACCTAATAAATCCCGTAAAATATTTGCTAGAATTTTAGAAGTTTTCTTACTTGTATCGATTTTAAATTGTTCTAAAGACATTTGTAGCAGCCAGAGAATAGCTGCCTCCATTCGCTCCGTTTGTAACAAACGACGTGCTAAATTTTGCAACTCTGAAGGAGTTAACAAAGAACCCATTATTGTATCAGCTACTCGCTTTGCTAAACGTTCTTGATTAGCAGGAATTAAGCCAGGAGTAAAGGGTAGCTTTTTCCCAAAAGCATAGTAAGGACGATAAGGGCGAAATAGCATTTTAATAGCTATATCATTAGTGAAATAGCCAATAATTCCACCGGCAATTGGTGGTATAAAATAAAGCCAGATATTAGACAACTTTAATTATTTCAGACATCTACTTTTGAAAAAAAACTAATAATAATTTTATAATTATTAGAGAGTGTTTGTAAAACAAATATTAGATTGGTTAGTGGACTGACACAGCTAATATATTGTAATAGTAGGGGTGAGTTCCGCGCTATGGTTAATTACTCAATATTAAATTGAGATGAACCTGCTCCATGCCCAACTATCGAACTACAAAGATTCATAACAATTAAACCGCTCATTACTCCATAAATGATAAGCGTACCGTCACACACCGTCTAAACTTTAAAAAATTATTTT
>NZ_CEZPJD010000636.1:0-1177 GCF_983059655.1 Okeania sp. | reverse complement strand
TCCATAAATGATAAGCGTACCGTCACACACCGTCTAAACTTTAAAAAATTATTTTGTAATTACTAATATTCCCATCATACCGCCAGCAATAGGGTAATGTTTGGCATTGACAAATCCTGCTTGATATGCTATTCCCTCTTGTTCTTGCCCGGTGGGAAATTTAGTCAGACTTGGACTAATATAAGCGTATTCCTGAGTTAGATCCAAATTACGAGCCACAGGAACTACAACTGTATCTAGATACCACTGTTGAAAACTTCTTACTAGAGAAGCACTAGGACGGTGCATATCCAGAATGGCTGCCTGAGAATTAGGCTTGAGGACTCGATATAACTCTTGTAAACAACTAGGAATATCTAAGACATTACGCAGACCATACCCCATAGTAGCACAATCGAAATAATTATCTGCGAAGGGCAAATTCAAAGCATCTGCTTCTACCCAATTAATAGGACTAATCTGACTACATAAAGGCGATCTGCGGTTACGAGCGATCGCCAATTGTTGTACAGAAAAATCTACTCCATAAACTATACCTTTACTTCCAGCACACTTGGCCAACATCCACGCCAAATCTCCACTACCACAACATAAATCTAAGCAAGTATCCCCATCATTAGCTTCGCTCCACATGACAGCCATTTGCTTCCAGATTTTATGTAGTCCCAAACTTAGTGCATCATTAAGTTGGTCATAAACTGGGGCAATTCTATTAAATATGGCCTGAACCTCTGTAGAGTTATTAATCATCGTAGAATTTTGGTAAGTGGAAAACCGGCAAGTTTTAACGGCTGAATTGAAACAATCTGAAGGCTTTTAATCCGTAGTCAAAAAAAATGTATCATAATTTAGATATATAGCCTAATAAAGTAGCCTCAATGGTCTTTTGACCGGAGAGAGTAGTGGCAATTGGCACCGTCTAGTAGACTGCTGTATATGTACTACGGTACGGTACTAGCAATATGAAAATCGTGGTTTTAACCCGATAGAAAGCTCCTTTGAAGAATCCACGCTAATTTATCCCGTGGAGTGTCAAAAGTAGCAGTTTTCATTTTTTTGAAGCTCTCCTGTCAAATCGCTTGATTATAACGGGAGATTATAGCTCCACATAATTCTTAACTAGGTCATTTCAGTTATCAGTTATCAGTTATCAGTTATCAGTACCTCTTGCTTCAGC
>NZ_CEZPJD010000635.1:0-4759 GCF_983059655.1 Okeania sp. | reverse complement strand
AATGGATAATGGATAATGGATAATTACCTCTGGTTAAAACCGTTACGGAATTGAACATAAGGAAATATCCTAGCATTTTATTTTCCCCTTGAAAGGGGAGGCAGATTAAGCTGAATTATTTAATTAATAATGATTAATTATTAATTATTCGGTAAGCCCTAATTATTCGGTAAAATGTATAAATGTCTTGATAATTTTACCTCAATATTTCTAGGCAAAAACTATCCACTAAATCATAGAAATTTTAGAAGCAATAGGATTAGGAGTAAAGAATACGTAAGCATTCAGCTATTAGCTGTCAGCTCTCAGCAACAAGACTCTCTTATATAGGACAGTGTTTAAATAAACAAAAGACTTTAAGGGTAAGGGAGGCAACTTTTGTAGTAAGACAATTAATAAAGCTTTGAGCCTAAACTAAAAGCAATAGCTGATAAGCTGAAGTTCGCAGTTCCGACCATAGGAGGCTGGCTGACGGCTGAATGCTTACAAGAGTACATTACTAAACTCATAATTTATAGAACCCCTAAACGGATCTATTAAGCATCTCCTCCACCCATAGGGAGTAGGGAGTAGGGGGAAAGAATTGATGAATAACAGTGCAATAAAAGAGCATGATTTTTGATTGTTGGAGATACTATAGTAATTAAATATCAATATCCTCACTTCTTGGCCTAAAAACCTAACATTAGCTAATATTCCAAATGGCTTCTATATGGCTAGCAAAAATAACATAGTAGCGATCGCTCATGCTTTAGTCATTAAACCTAAGTTAGTATTACAGTAGGTGATCCTAAAGGTTGCTCTAGATAATAAATCTGGGATTAATATAGTTGAAATGATGCAAAATTAGCTACAAACAAAGAAGACAATTATATTTTTTTCACTCACAATTATCGCATTTTAGATGTTACTAACCCTGATAGTTAAAGTTGAAGAGTTTTACCTGTTAAGCTAGGCATATTTAAACACTATAAAATAGAAGTAGTCAATATCCACTCATTAACATTTCGCGACACTACATGATTCTTAAAATATGCTTTTCTTATTCCTTTTTCCTGACTTTAATTATTTCCTAATTTTAGTACTCCTAGCATTATTTTTAATTGCACCTTTTGTTTTCCCTTTTGTAGATAGTTGGGTCGCTGCTTTTTTAGTAGTCTTTCTTTTACCTACAGTTGCTTTGGATAGAGGTGGAGGTGGCGGTGGACTAGCATTCCGTGGTGCTGGTCGGTTAGTACGAAATAGAACTCCATCATTAGATTGTTCTAGTACCAACATCGGTGTTGGTTTTGCTTTTTGATCCCAATCAATATGCACAATTCGGCCTTGAATAGTAGGAGTCCAATTATCATGATCGTCACTAGGACTAAGGTAGGTTTCTAAACAATCAATAATTTGATTAATAGTTTGAGAAGTTGCCTGAGTTGGTAATTTTGTCAGTTTGATTGACACCCGAAATAATACTCTTTTTTTAACATCTTTACCTACTTCTCCAGTATCATATTCTACATCAAACATAGAATCAATTTGTCGTCCACTTGCATTTCCTTTTTCTCCTGCTGCTAATGGAGTAGGACGTAGTGCAACACTAATTTGTTGTTTAACTTTTACTTTAATTTGATTGACAATAGCAAAGTGAAAAACTTCCTCTGCCATCCGCATTCTTAAGTAGTCTAAGTTAAAATCTCGCGAATGGATTAAGTCAGGATTTTTTTCCATTTTTGATATAGTTGCTACAGCCAATTTATATTTTTTATGCAGGTCTTTATTTCTGAACTCCTCCACACTAAGTTTTTTGCTAAATTGCCTCATTTTTACTTGGTGGAATATACTCATAATAATCAGTAATAGCAATAGTAGTCCAGATGCACCCATCCAAATATATTCTGATTTTGGCAAAGTTAGTTCTGGTGCTGGTGAAGCTTGGGCTAACTTTGGTTCCACAATAGTAATTGATGTTAACATAGGTTTTAAACAAAATTTGACAATTAATTTACAGCAATTTCTGGATAAATGTTTGATGATTATAGTTATACAAAATAATTGAGGCTATTGATTGATAGGAAAATTATAGATTTGTTGAAAATCATGACTGATACATTTATAGTCAGCATCTTAATAATTTTAATTTTCAATAAATCACAGAACATAAACCATAAATTTATCTTGCTTCTATTTGTTTTGAATATGTCTTAAATTCTGAGATATTCTCAGATTTATGCACTCATTTTTGACCGTTACTATGCACAAAATATTAGATAAAATATAGAGTTATTTGTTCTATCTTCTGTAAAGTAAAATTTGATAGTCTAAGTAATCAAAAATAAATCCTATACCAACTAGCAAATTTTCTAGCTTCATAGAAATTTATAGCCGATTCTAAATTAAGTTTGATTTGCTGGTAGATATCTAGAGATTAAAACTATAACTATCTTTTTTGAATTTGGTATTAGAAATTAGACATACACTTAAATTATTCACAAAAATTAAGTAAGATATTCATAATTTTTGAGCTGCTACTCTATAATAGTAGATATTATACTTCATAATAAATTAGAGAAAATACATAAATTGTTAAAACCTTTGTAAAGGAATAAATTTTTATAGACAATATAACTAAAATCTCATCAAATTTTTAAGTATAAATACAGAAAAAAGCAATAAATTAATATTGCTTATTACTTTAATCAAACTGGAATATACGAAACCATTCTTATTTCTGAATTGTGGCCTACAAACCTCTCCATCACAAGTATCGTCCTCAGACTTTTGCTGACTTAGTAGGTCAGGAAGCGATCGCCCAAACTCTGACCAATGCTATGCATACCGAACGAATAGCTCCAGCATATCTATTCACAGGGCCAAGAGGCACAGGGAAAACTTCCAGCGCCAGAATTTTTGCCAAATCTCTTAATTGCCTCACCCATGACCACCCTACCCCCACTCCCTGTGGTGCTTGTGATGTTTGTATGGGTATTACAAAAGGCTCAACTCTGGACGTAATAGAAATTGATGCTGCTAGCAATACTGGTGTGGATAACATTCGGGAATTGATTGAAAGGTCCCAGTTTGCACCTGTTCAATGTCGTTATAAGGTATATGTGGTCGATGAAGTCCATATGTTATCTGTGTCTGCTTTTAATGCTCTGCTCAAAACTTTGGAAGAACCACCAAACCGAGTAGTCTTTATTCTGGCAACCACAGACCCTCAGAGAGTTTTACCGACTATTATCTCTCGTTGTCAAAGGTTTGACTTTCGTAGAATTCCTTTGGAAGCAATGGTCGGACATTTGCAAAAAATTGCTACGGAAGAAAAGATTGATATTACTACTGAAGCTGTCCAAATGATCGCTCAAATTGCTCAAGGTGGACTACGAGATGCAGAAAGTTTGTTAGACCAGTTGAGTTTATTGGCAGGTGAGATTACAGTTGAGCGAGTATGGGACTTGGTAGGGGCGGTGCCAGAGCGAGATTTAATGGCACTTATAGAAGCGATCGCCTCTGATAATTCTACGGAAGTGTTGAAGTGTAGTCGTCAAATAATGGACCGGGGTCGAGAGCCTATAATTGTATTACAAAATTTGGCAGGATTTTACCGAGATTTATTAGTAGCAAAAACAGCACCGACAAATGGAGATTTAGTGGCGTTGACCAAACCTACTTGGGAACAACTTTGTCAAGTTTCTCAAACATGGGATATTAGTACTATTTTAGCTGGTCAAAAACATTTACAAACATCTGAAGTTCAAATTAAAAATACGACTCAACCCCGTTTATGGTTAGAGGTAACTTTATTGGGATTATTGCCTGCTGCATTGGCAAGTTCGAGGCAAATAGTTGAACAGTTACCTGAAAGACAAACAAGTCAAAATATTTCGGTTCAAAATACTTCTAAAAGTTCTAGTCAACCACAAGCAAAGCAGCCTATTTATTCGCCTCCAAAACAGAAAATATCGGAGGTCAAAGAAATTCCGACTGCATCAAAAAGTGAGGAAGATTTAGTTAATTCGGAAGCTGTTAATTTTAATTCTCAAGAACAGAATTTAGAAGAAATTTGGCAAAGGGTACTTGTTGAAATTAAACTAAGTAGCCAATCTCTACTACGTCAATCCCAACCACAAGTTACATTGTTAGAGTTTAACAATCAAGTAGCGCGTATTGGTGTTAGTTCTGATAAATGGCAAAAAATGGTGATGTCTAAAGTTGCTAGTATTGAAGCTGGGTTTGAGAAAGTTTTTAAGACTGCGATAAAAGTTAAAGTAGAAGTAACGAACACCAAGAGAAAAAATCAAAGTATTAGTGAAAATATTTATCCCAAAAATAGCAAAATAGAAAGAAATATAACTAGCCATGAAAAACATCAAGAAACTTCTAACTCCGAGCGTGAAACTCCCGATGATGATGAAGAAACTCACCCATTTTCACCTCAGCAGAAAAATTCGCAGACAGAAAACAAATTTATTCAGAATATTTATCCATATCAACCAAATTTGGATGATGGGATAGAAAAAGGAAAATATTCTGAAAAAGAAGGACAAACTGTAGCGATCGCCACTGGCCGAATAGTTGATTTTTTTCAGGGAGAAATAATAGATATAGGGTTAATTACATCAGTAGATAAAACCGAACTATCTACAATATCTGAGTCTTCTAATTTATCTATTAATTCTCAAATTGTTGAGTCTGAAAATAGTAATGTTGGTATAGATGAAACAGAGGAAAATGAAGATATTGAGTTGGATGATGATGTTGATTTTTA
>NZ_CEZPJD010000634.1:0-4773 GCF_983059655.1 Okeania sp. | reverse complement strand
GCAATAGAAGGAAATTTTCATCATTTTTTCTTAGCAGTTTGGCATTAGTATTTAGAAATTACTCTTAACTCTTAACTCTTAACTTTTGACTTTATAACTCCACTCCTCGACCTTTTTGCGGAAATAGACCTGCTGGTTTAATTTGTAAAAAGACAATAATTAAAGCAAATACTGTTACTTTTGCCATGCTAGTAGTTGCTAAAAAATTGAATAAGTCAGTCAAAAATTTTAGACCTTCTGTATTTTCCAAAATTAAAGCGATAGTTCCTGAACCAATCAAATAATTTGTAATGCCAATTCCCATAGCAGCAATAACAGTACCAAATAAATTACCTACCCCACCAACTACCACAACCATAAAAGCATCTACTATATAATTTTGCCCTGTATTAGGACCGACTGAACCTAATAATGTAATTGCACAACCAGCAATTCCAGCTAACCCCGAACCCAAAGAAAATGTAATAGCATCAACCTGGTTTGTTGGAATACCCAAACAAGCACTAATACTTCTATTTTGAGTAACAGCTTTAATTCTTAAACCCCAATTTGATTTATTCAAAAATAAGTAAATACCTAGCAAACTTATAGCAGTCAATATAATGATAAAAATCCGAGAATAGGGTAATTGAAACTCACCAATAGGTAATCCACCTTGTAACCAAACAGGTGCAGTAACATCAACATTTCTAGAACTAAACCAAGGTTTTGTTAAGGTAGGACTTGTCAATAAAAATCCCAAAGTAGTAGCGATCGCTAAAGACAGGAAACAAATAATTGTTATTGCTAAATTTTTAATTTTTTCCCAATCAGAGCGACGTTTTTTGAGGAAGTAAAGACTACCAAAATAAAACAGAAAAAAAACTGTTATGCCAATAATTAATACTCCATTTACACTGCGGACAAATTGACGCAAAATCAGACTAACACCCCAAGTTGCTAGTAGAGTTTCTAAAGGTCTGCCATAGAGAAAACGTATCACCCCTTTTTCTAAAATTAAACCAGCGATCGCTACGACTATAAAGGCAATAGGAATGGCGAAAAAAATATAAATATTAGAAATAGGTTCGCCCATACTATTACAAATATTTTGAACCACGAAAGTAGTATAAGCACCTAACATCATTAATTCACCATGAGCTAAGTTAATTACTCCCATTAGTCCAAAAATAATGGCTAATCCTAAAGCGACAATTAATAAAACTGAACCAATACTTATACCATTGAATATGGCTATTAATAATTCTTGCATTTTAATTAAGGAAAAAGGAAGAGGGAAGAGGGAAGAGGGAAGAAGGGAAATAATGACAATAGATTAATCAGTTATTAGATAAAATGAAGTCATCTCTAGGCAGAAATTTCCAACTTTTATTTTTTTCCGTTCTTTTTGATAATTACTCCGGAATCAGGAATAATAAATCAAGGGAAATAATGAGAATAAGGAAGAGAGAAGAGGGCAGAAGGAAGAAAGGAAATAATGACAAGAGATTAGTCAGTTATTAGATAAAATGAAGTCATCTCTAGGCAGAAATTTCCAACTTTTATTTTTTTCCGTTCTTTTTGATAATTACTCCGGAATCAGGAATAATAAATCAAGGGAAATAATGAGAATAAGGAAGAGAGAAGAGGGCAGAAGGAAGAAAGGAAATAATGACAAGAGATTAGTCAGTTATTAGATAAAATGGAGTCACCTCTAGGCAGAAATTTCCAACTTTTATTTTTTTCCGTTCTTTTTGATAATTACTCCAGAATCAGGAATAATAAATCAAGGGAAATAATGAGAATAAGGAAGAGGGAAGAGGGTAGAAGGAAGAAGGGAAATAATGACAATAGATTAATCAGTTATTAGATAAAATGAAGTCATCTCTAGGCAGAAATTTCCAACTTTTATTTTTTTCCGTTCTTTTTGATAATTACTCCAGAATCAGGAATAATAAATCAAGGGAAATAATGAGAATAAGGAAGAAGGAAGAGGGCAGAAGGAAGAAGGGAAATAATGACAAGAGATTAGTCAGTTATTAGATAAAATGGAGTCACCTCTAGGCAGAAATTTCCAACTTTTATTTTTTTCCGTTCTTTTTGATAATTACTCCAGAATTAGGAAGAAAAAATTAGGGAAATAATGACAAGAGATTAGTCAGTTATCAGATAAAACGGAGCCACCTCTAGGCAGAAATTTACAGGCTTTATTTTTTTCCGTTCTGATAATTACTCCAGAATTAGGAAACTGAAATAACCATCCGAAAAAGCGCCGTAATTAGTGAGCTATTTAGAACAACTAATTACAGCACACAAAATCAGAAATTTTATAGAAACATTAAACCTACATATTTATCTACCACTCGTACAAAATTCTACTCTAATTTATGAAGTAAGAATTTCCTGCGAAATGCTGCGCAAACAACTATTAGTTGTCAGCTAGCCTCCTCCGGAGGAACTGCGTTAACAGCAACAAGACTCTCTCTTATAGGACAGTTTTTTAATTAACAACTAACTTCAAAGACTAAGGGAGCCAACTTTTGTAGTAAGACAATTAATAAAGCTTTTATCCTAAATTAAAAGGTAAGCATTCAGCATTCAGCATTTAGCATTTCCTAGGTCATGCTGCGCAAACAGCTTTTGAACATATTCAAGAAATTATTAAGGTTAGCTGAAGAAATTTTTTTTATAAGTTTTGATTCTCCTTGGAGACTAATTCCTCTTTTGAGCCGATCGTGAGCTAATAACTCATAGCTGATAGCTGATAGCTGATAGCTGAGGGCTGAATGCTTACATTAAAAGTAATAGCTGATAACTGATAACTTTATAACTGTTAACTGACTTTATATTTACCACCTTTATTAGGGTCACTCCAGTCACAAGCAAATCCCTTAGTTGCTGGAACAAATTGATTCCAAGGTATAGGTGGAATAGCTCCTTGAGTAGACCAAACTATATTAAATAAACCATCATCACGAACTTGACCTATTCTTACAGTCTTAGAAATATGATGATTAGCATTCATAGTAACCAAACCTTCTGGAGCATCAAAAGTTTGTCCGATAGCTGCCATTCTTACTGCTTCTAAATCATCAGCAGAACCAGCTTTTTCCACTGCTTGTTTCCAAAGATAAACCATAATATAAGCAGCTTCCATCGGGTCATTTGTTACTCGGTCTGCACCATATTTTGCCTTAAAATCTGCCACCCATTTTTTATTAGCTTCTGTCTCAACAGTTTGGAAATAATTCCAAGCAGCATAATGACCAACAAGAAATTCTTTTCCAATTTGTCTAACTTCTTCCTCAGCAATACTTACCGACATAACCGGATATTTTTCCGGAGTCAGACCAGCACCTTTCAACTGTTTAAAAAAGGCAACATTACTATCACCATTAAGACTATTAAAAATAACTCCACCGTTTGGTAAAGCCTGTTTAATCTTAGTAATAATTGGAGTAACTTCTGTATTTCCTAAAGGTAAATAATCTTCACCGACAGTATTACCACCCTGAGCTTTTAACTGCTCCTTAATAATTGTATTTGCAGTACGAGGAAAAACATAATCAGAACCAACTAAGAAAAAATCCTTTCCCTTATTTCCCAACAACCAATCTACAGCAGGTTCAATTTGTTGGTTAGGAGCAGCACCTGTATAAAAAATATTTTTCGAGCATTCTTGGCCTTCATATTGCACAGGATACCAAAGCATATGATTCTTAGATTCAAAAACAGGCAAAACAGACTTCCGAGAAGCAGAAGTCCAACAACCAAAAACAGTAACTACCTGGTCTTGCTCAATAAGTTTATTTGCCTTTTCCGCAAAAGTAGGCCAGTCAGAAGCACCATCCTCTACAACCGCCTCTATTTGCTTACCCAATAAACCACCAGCAGCATTTATTTCCTCAATAGCTAGCTTTTCTGCTTCAACTACCGTAGTTTCACTAATTGCCATTGTGCCACTGAGGGAATGGAGAATACCCACTTTAATTGTGTCAGTCTCAGATGTAGTATTATTCGCACCACCACAAGCTTTGAGAAAAATACTCGTACCTAGAGCAGCCGAACTATAAATTAAAAATTTCCTGCGTTCTAATCCTTTACCCATAAGAAAAATACTTCACTATAATTAATTTCAAACTTAACTTTACCAGGACTTAGGTATTTTTAAGTTTCAAACACTATATATCTATAACGTTATAGTTTTTTCTCACTAGACTAGATATTATAGATAGTGTTTTTGATTGACTACTCCCCTGGCTAAAGTCGAGGGGATTCTAAGCAGATACTACGCAACAGGATAAATCCGTGTTGCTCCGTCTATTCTTAGCTGACCAAAGATAAACTCTCTGGGGACAAGTCAAAGTGCCCCTACACAGTTGGCTTAAGTTTAACCTTAGCTTTCTGCTTACTTTTGTGATTATATTTGCAGCCCCATTACAGTCTGCATTAATTAACCAATTATTACTACTTTTATACAAACCACGCTGTCTTGATGCAGTCACTCATGGGGGAAATCCCCTTTGGCGGCGCTGCATCGCTTTATTCTTTTTCCTGACGGTTTCCAATCATTGGGTTTCTCACCATAAATAGGCAGATCGTCACCATCTAAAAATGAAGCGACACTTGTATAACTCTCTTCTGTTTCTATAAATATTATTCCATATTCATCACACAACTGAGCTATTCTTTCTTTGAGTCTAGCAGTCGGAATTTGTACAAATTCTGAATTACTTTTTTTTCCTAATTCTATTTGATTTTTCTGACCTTTATTCCAACCAAAAACAATTGTAC
>NZ_CEZPJD010000633.1:0-4777 GCF_983059655.1 Okeania sp. | reverse complement strand
TGAAGCACCAGGAGAAAAAGTCAGTGGTAGGAAGATTTGACTGTTCAATAACAAGGCAAAAATTTTGCCCAGAAAACATCTGCATTTTGTGAAGCTACAAAAAAAGTCGGCGCTGAAAAGAATTTCCCCTTGCATCGGCAAAAAAATCATGGTACTATGTAATTATTGGGTGTTGCTCGTACCTTCGCATGACTTTTTATTCAACTAAAAATATAAATATTCTAGATTAGGCTTTAAGCTGTCGCCGAAGTAACAGTAAAATCACATCAATTTAGATAGAATCAAAAATATATCAAAATATTAAGTAAAAATGAAAGTCGAAGAAGCATTGGAAGTTCTGGAGACAGTTCTAACTCCAGGCTCTTTAAACGCTGTAAAAAGAATGGTATTTTCTCAAGCATGGGAAGGTAAAGCTTATGCTGAAATTGCCGAGCAAGCAGGTTATGATCCAGACTACATAAAAGGAGTAGCTGCCAACTTATGGCAAAATCTTTCTGGTGTCTTAGACGAAAAAGTAACAAAGAAAAACTTTCGCGCTCTGCTGAGACAAAAATTTGGCAATCATAAATCATGCCTTGCCCAAACCGACCTCAATATTCAACAGCATATATTCCAGTCTTCTACAGAAACAAAAAAAACACTGCATAAACCAAAAATTGATTGGGGAGAAGCCATAGATGTTTCCGTTTTTTACGGACGCTCTCAAGAACTAGATCGACTACAACAATATATTATCAGAGATGGTTGTCGCTTGATAGCCCTACTTGGTATGGGAGGCATTGGTAAAACAGCAGTAGCAGCAAAAATTGCTCAACAACTACAGAATGAATTTGATTATATAATCTGGCGATCGCTCCGCCATGCTCCCTCCCTAGAAACAATTCTCACTCAACTCGTGTCATTTTTATCCCAGCAAGAATGTAGCCAAGGAGAACTAAGCAAACTAATTGAATACTTGCGTAACTCACGTTGCCTAATAATTTTAGATAGCGTCGAAAGCATTTTACAAACTGGATGTACAGGCCACTATCGCCCTGGCTACGAAAACTACAGTCAACTATTTCATTTAATCGGTGAAACATCCCACTCTAGCAGCCTCATCCTCACCAGCCGAGAAAAACCTCCTGAAGTAGCAGCCTTTGAAAGTATAGATGCAGCAGTACGCTCCCTACAACTATTGGGTTCTAAAGAAGTAGCCCATGCCTTACTAAAAACCAACAAAATATTAGGATCAGAAACACAAAAACAACAGCTCAGTGAATATTATAGCTATAGCCCCCTAGCCTTAAAAATTGTCACCAGCTCCATCACGGACTTATTTGATGGAGACCTGTCAGAATTTCTGCAACATGGCACAACCACCTTCAATGGCATTCGTCGCCTCCTCGACCAACACTTTCAGCGTCTGTCAAAACTAGAAAAAAAAATCATAGTTTGGTTGGCAATTAACCAAGACTGGACGAATGTCAAAAAATTGCAAACTGATATTGTGCCAGCAATTTCCAAAGCAAATCTCTTAGAAAGTTTAGAAGCTCTCATCTGGCGCTCTCTAGTCAAGAAAAAATCAAGTATGTATACAGTCGAACCTGTAGTAATGGAGTATATTCTCCACTACTTAATTGAACAGGTTGTTGGAGAGTTAACTACTGCCAATTTAGACTTATTTCTCAATCATTCTTTAATTATAACCACTGGCAAACGCTATATAAAAGAACGACAAAATAAGCTAATTATAGAACCTATCGCCAGACAACTCAGCACAATATTTAGTTCTACTCGAGCGCTAGAACAACAATTGTTATTAATTTTAAACAAACTACAAGCAAGTGAAACTTCCTTGTGTGGTTATGGCATTGAAAATCTGATTAACCTGTGCATGAAACTACAAATTGACTTAATGGTAAGTGATATTTCTCCCTGTGAAATAGAATCTCATAAATCTGCTAATACCTGCTCCCCAAAATCTATTGAAGTATTATCTACAGTTAACTCAAAATCTTCTGAGTATTGTGCAATAGTTCCTGGGAAATTTTGCCCTGCTATTAGTCAAGCAGATAAACAAAAGTGTCATGAAAGTAATAACTCACAGTTACTAGATCTTAGTTCTTGTGTTTGTCCTACTAATTCTGTAGATGTGTCTGACAAAACTTGCTTAGAAGCACCAAAGCAAGAAGATGAAAATCTTTTAGACTGTCCAATATTGTTGGAAAAAATCCAAATACCGACATTGGGTAATATTTCTGTCATCGCTTCTAGCCCAAATAAAGATTTTTTAGCGATCGCGGATAAATTGGGAGAGATTCGTCTGTTGCCAATGGTGAATAATCAGCCACATCTAGTTTTTGAGGGTCATACTCAAGAAGTACATTCTATTGTTTGGAGTCCAGATGGAAATTTTCTCGCAACTGGTGGTGGCGATCGAACAGTTAGATTATGGGATATTAGTACAGGTAAATGTCTTCACATTTTTGAGGGGCATACAGCACAAATTGATTCCTTAGTTTGGAGTCAGAATAATCAAACTATTGCTAGTATAAGTGATGATGAAACTATTAAACTCTGGGATATTTCTACTGGCGAATGTTTGCATACTTGGTTAGCTGAAAATTTTCTTCAATCCTCTACTAACTTGGATTTACTATCAACTGATATATTTGAATTTTTAGCTCCTACTTTTATTGAAATTGAATGCCCTGTGAGTCTAAGTATTAATCAAATAAGCTTTGTTGCCTTTGTAGATTATCAAGATGATTGTACTCCCATAGTATCTTTCTTTGCATACAAAACTTAGAGAGTTTATCTAATTTTTTTAGTTTTTTCCGTGTCTACCAAGCTGATATAATTATCTCAAATTACCATGATGAAAAAAATTAATCGTCGAAGATTTCTCAGCTTAAGTTTTAGTAGCACTATTGCTGTTTTAATAGCTCAATGTAGCAACGGTAATATTCAAGAAAATCAAGAAAACTTTCAAACATTTTCATCAGAGAATAAAATTAACCAAAGCAAAGATGGAATTTTAGAAGTAGATTTAATAGCCAGTATTAATAAAATCAATCTAGGAAATAAACAAGCTTATGTATTAAACTATAACAGACAAATTCCCGGACCGAGATTAGAAGCAAAACCAGGAGATACAATTAGGATTAATTTTACCAACAAATTACCACAACCTACAAACATCCATTATCACGGCCTACATATTCCCATCATCGGAAACGCCGACAATGTATTTCTGAAAATTGCACCAGGCGATCGCCTAACATATCAATTCCAAATTCCTCAAAATCATCCTGCGGGAATATTCTGGTATCATCCCCATTTCCATGGTCTGACGGCAGAGCAACTTTTTGGTGGGTTAGCAGGATTATTTATTATCCGGGGAGAGTTGGATGAAATTCCCGAAGTTAAGGCGGCTGAGGAAAAATTTTTAGTATTGCAAGACTTTGCTCTAGACGGACGAGGAAATTTGCTGCCATCCCAGGAACTTTCAATTATGACCGGAAGAGAGGGAGATTTAATTACTATTAACGGTAAGTCTAACCCTAATTTTGCAATTCCCACTCAAAGTTTGTTACGGTTACGAATTCTCAATGCTTCGACTTCCAGATTTTATAGGTTGTCTCTAGAAGAACACCCATTTTATTTAATTGCTACTGATGGAGGAGCATTAACTGAACCTATAGAAATGTCAGAACTGTTATTAACTCCTGGAGAAAGAGCAGATATTTTAATCCAAGCTAACCGAGAACCGGGAAAATATCACTTGTTGAATTTGCCCTATCAACGAGTAGGTATGGGGATGATGGGAAGAGGTATGATGGGAAGGAATGCTCCTGAAAATCAACCGCAAGTCTTAGCAACCGTAAGTTATGAAAGCAAGGTTGCTGCTGTACCATTGCCAACCAAACTAATACCAGTAGAAGCATTGCCAGAAGCTCAAAAGATACATCGTTTTCAGATGAACCATGGCATGATACCCGGTCAAGGGATGGCATTTCTGTTTAATGGTCAACCCTATCAGCTAGACAGAATTGATACTCAAGTTCAGCTTAATACAGTTGAAGACTGGGAATTAATTAACACAGGTATGATGGATCATCCCTTTCATGTTCATGGCAATGCTTTTCAAGTTGTGAGTCGGAATGGGAAACCAGAACCTTATCTTGCGTGGAAGGATGTAGTATTGGTGAAACCGGGAGAGAAAGTCTTAATTAGAATGCCTTTCCGAGATTTTCCTGGAAAGACTGTTTACCATTGTCATATTCTCGACCATGAAGATTTGGGAATGATGGGTAATCTAGAAATTCAGGCTTAAGTAGGGTTTGCTGAAAAAAGCAAAAAGTGGGGAGTGTGGGGAGTGTGGGAAGTGTGGGAAGTGTGGGAAGTGTGGCGAGGGTGGGAAAACAGAGAAAGTAGGAGGAATAATTGTTCAGGAGATTTTTCTGCCCCCTCACCCCACGCATTCTCACTTTTTGAGGGTTTAGGATTAAAATAGGCGCACTTTTTTCGATTCTAAAAAGGCTAAAACCTTTATTGAACATTGCTTTTAGATTTAATCAGCAAGCCCTAATTAGTAAGGTTGATAGCAGTTGCAGCAAAGGGTGCGGACAGATCGAGAAGCTCTAAAACTCCGACAACGTAATACTTTTCCTTCTTCCTTCTTCCTTCTTCCTTCTTCCTTCTTCACTTCTGCTATATAATCAAAAAAAGCACTGATAAATTATTTGAGGCAATAGTGATGAAAAAATTTTTCTCTAACTGGATACAGTCTTTA
>NZ_CEZPJD010000632.1:0-4800 GCF_983059655.1 Okeania sp. | reverse complement strand
AAAGTGTGTGATGGGAAAAATATCTACTTCCCCTTTCTGTTGCGAATGTCGCAATAGTCATTTCATTTTGTGAAGCACTAGAGGAGTGTGGTGGGGAAATATCTAATTCCCTTTATTAACAAAGAATGAGTTGGTTAAGACTTATGCTAATAATAAACCTGAGACGGGGAAATATTTTTCCCACTATTCCCTGTTCCCTGTTCCCTCCGATAAGACCTCAATTGAAAATGGGAAAATTATTCTATACTTGCTGACAAAATTAAATAACGCAGTAGTCCCAGCCGTGTCACCCATTCAAAAAAATTATTTGTTTTCTGATTAGCTGGAGAATCTGAAAAAACAGGAAACTCCTTGAGGATTTTATAAGTAGGTAAAGTATTAAAAGTAATATCCTCTATTTGAAAACTATTAAACCCTATTTTTCTTGCTAAATCTTGATAGTTAGCAATAGTGAAAAAATTAACATTGCCATAAGTTTCAGCACCCAAATCTTTAAGAAACAATCTAACCACAGGCTTCAAAAAATTGATTGTGCCAGTAGGAACAAAATCAGATAAAGCAATTTTACCACCAGGTTTTAAAACTCTTTTTACCTCTTGGAAAAAAGCAGAACGACTAGGAAAATGAAAAATGCACTCCACCGCCAAAACCACATCAAAAGAATTATCTGGAAAAGGCATTTTAGTAGCATCTCCTTGAACAAATTCAATAGAATTATTACCACAAGCTTGAACTTGTTTTCTAGCTACATTTAATTGCCGTTCATCTATATTTAATCCTGTGATTTTTACCTCTGAATAATTATTATTAATACTGGCAGCTGTACCGCCAAAACCACAACCCACATCTAAGATAGAAATACCATCCTTAATATCAGCAGCTTGATAAACCTTTTGTGACAGTTTCTCAGCCGCAGACGCAAAATCTTCAGCAGTATTTTTTGCCCAATTAGGATTTTCCCAATAACCCCAGTGAACGTGGTTTCCAAAGATAGTTTTAGTTGCTTTATCTTCTAAATTGGCCAATATTTTGTCAAAATAAGGAAAATTAATTTCTGCTTTGGACATAGCTATAGATTACTAACTGTGGATAGAATTATATATCTGTTTGTAATTAGGATAGGTTCAGGACTTAAACTGGTGATAGAAAAATTATCTATAGGTATAAATTATGACTACTAACAACCCTGATACTGCTTCTGTGGATAATCCTTCTACTGAAGAAGATAATATTGAACTAACTGAAAGTGATACCAGTCTCAGCTATATAGAAGAGATTGAAACAATTATTGCCAATATGGCAGAAGATCAAAAAGTTATGGTGGCCAACAATGAAGCAGGCCATTTATGGAAATTTCAATATGGCAGTGTGGAGGTATATGTCAGACTGACTGGAGAAACAGATGATGATACTTTTGATGTCTGGTCTTATGTACTGAAGTTACCAGCAAACAATGAACCCCAGTTAATGCGTAGATTATTGGAAATGAATTGGTTATCGACTATGGAATCTCATTTTGCTATTGTGGATAATCAAATTGTAATTCTGGCCACTCGTACTGTAGCAGAATTATCTCCAGGAGAAATTTCTCGGGCAATTACTATTGTTGCGACTCTTGCTGATGATAATGATGACGTTTTGGCTGCAGAATTTGGGCAGTAAATGAAGGGAAAAATTATGGGGATGTTTTAAGGTATAGCAGTGGAAGGAAAGGTTAGGACAGATAAAAAGCTTAAAATTCAGGCTTGCATATTATGGAATGATATTGCCAAAAATTAGTTTATACTTTGACTAATAAAAACCTAATATTAATCATTCTAGCAATTGATTAATCCATAATCCAATTCAATCAAAAATCTCAAATTATTTGTCACTGTGCAACGCTGAAATTTAAGTTTTTTTCAGACTTTTAAGCCTTTGTCCCTCCTCCTTCTTCTTTCTTCTTTCTTCCTTCTTGAAAAACACAGAAAGGGAGATAATTCAAACCTTATTTATTACTTATTGTTGATTGAATTATAGGTTTAAGTTGTTCTACTAATTCTTTTGAACGTATAACTCTTCCTTCTGGTTTAAGATGGTAGTGAGTATCAGCAAATAAATTAACATCAGTCCACAAATTTAACTTTTCGTCAGTAATTAGAGGAGCAATTTTGCCTAACTCTTCAGCAGTTTTCTCCACATTCTTCACAGTTTTTTCATTTGTATTGGCATAAATGATAGGTAGTGATATGACTAAATTTGCTTGTTTAGCTTCTAATTCTTCCCTAAATTGCTTAATTCGTGTAATTGAATGAGGAGTAACGGGTTTGTTAACTGTCATTTTCCACCATTTACTTTTGCGTTCCCATGTTTTAGTCGGATCTCCCCAGTCTGTAATTGGATCGGCATAGTAATCTGGAACTTCTACTTGCTCAACTATATCTATAGCAGATTTTGTCAATCTCCTAAGACTAGGAACACCTAAACCAAAAGTATCTTGAGCAAACTGCTTAGGTGGTATTTCTCCTAACCCTGGTTTTCCAACAGCTACTCCAAAATAAGTAGAGCGATCGCCTAATCCATCTTCATCTAATAACATTAAGTATTCAGGAATTATCAGCACAATATCTCCTGGACGAACTTGCTCCAAAATAGTAGGAAAAATTACATTTAGACCCAAGTTTCCATCCAAGCCAAAATTAAATACAGGAAAACCAAGTTCTTCTTCCATTAGTTGAGAATTGACAGTATAGTGCGCTCCCGAACCACCAACAATTATTAGTCTTTTTGACCCTTCTACCTCCGCTGCTAATGCCACCTTATTGTAGTACATTCCTCGTAAACGACCAATTAAGCCACCATAATAAACATTGTAAAAGAAACCAAGAGACCAAGCGAAACCAGCAATAACTAACCAAGGGATAATTTTTATTGGATTCTTCATAAAAATAAAAAATTAATTTATCAAGTATATTCTGAGGAAAACAATTTTCCTAGTTAATTATATAGTATAGCCTTTCTAAATGGGATGTGGGAACTAAGTGCTATGAAAAAGGTATGGAGGGAATAGTAAAGGGGGAAAAACACCATTAAATAGTAATAAATACAAGGATATGATGGACTCAAAGCAGTGTTTTTTTATTAGAAAAAACTAAATCTATATTTACACTTCATTTGAAAACATTATATAGCCAAATATATTATTTCTGTGCCATCCCTAATATTTCATCAAGTTAAATATTTTCACAAATTAGAAAGTCTTTGAGAAAATTATCATTAGTTTTAGATAAATGAATAAAATTATTATGCTATAATGGTAAAAATTATACTCTTTTTTTCTTAATCTAGGTGTTATCTCGATAGTTGATTCCGGAGAGAAAGTAGTAACAATGTAAGCATTCAGCTATTAGCAGTCAGCTCTTCCTACGGAATGCTACGCAAACAGCTTTTTAATGAATTAAGCAAGAATTTTCTTGACTTCTACTACATCTTTAAACAAAGAATTGAAGCACAAGAACAACAAGCTTAAATTGTCCATTAAGGATCATTTCAGTTATCAGTTATCAGTAACTCTAGCTGTTTGCCCAGCATTCCGTAGGAAACCCAGAGGTTTGAAATACGGATACTTACTTTTTTCATCCCCTTAAAAGGGGAGACTTTAGACCTTATTTTTTAGTAATAAAGCTGATAGCTGATAGCTGAGTGCTGAATGCTTACTAAATTATTCAGTTTGTTTACTTAAGAGGAATACGAATAATGTTAAAAGAACCATTGTTAAAAACTAAGAATTTTTTGAGAAATGTGAGGAATTACCAGAAGATACCTAATTGGTATTGGGTAGATAAAATTCCTGAGTTAAGTATGAGTTTTAATGATGTAGAAGTTGAGCGTGGTTCAGATAAATTATTTCTCAAACCACTAGATATATATGTTGAAAAGGAAAAATATGATTTTCTACTCTCAAAAAAAGCATTGAATCAAGCAAAATTTCTCAAGAAAAAGTTAAATGCTAAGTTTACTATAGATAAAAATGATGAGTTGATTGTAGAAATAGAAGGCATAAAAGTAAATGTTCAAACAGCAGAAGAGCTTTCTATTCTTTGGGAAATTTTTTGGTTAGGAATTTATACTTTTATTTATGACCGCCCCATAGTCATGTTAGATATTGGCATGAATGTAGGATTAGCTAGTCTATATTTTGCCAGCCAGGAAAATGTGAAGTCAGTCTGGGGTTACGAACCATTCGACGTTACCTATAAACAAGCACTACACAACTTTGATTTAAACCCAGATATTTCCCAGAAAATTAAAGCATTTAGTTATGGAGTTGCTGATGCAGAAAAAAAAGTAACGGTCGAATTTGATTATGACTTAAGAGGAAGTATAGGAGTTTCGGAAGACCGAACAAACAATAAGCAAAACAAGTCTCTCCCAACAGAAGAGCTGACTTTAAAACCTATTAGCGAAGAGTTAAATTCAATAATTTCTCAGCACCCAGATATGGATATTGTTGCCAAGATTGACTGTGAAGGATCTGAGTATGAAATCTTTGATTCTTTAGTAGAAAAAGGGCAATTAAATCAGATTAAAATAATTATGATGGAATGGCATAATAAAGGACCAGAGAAATTAGCTGAATATTTGCGTCAAGAAGGCTTTGCCATTTTTTCTCGTCTACCTCGTAGTAGTAATATTGGAGCAATATACGCTGTTAGAACATAATTTAGTCTGGTAAAACAACTATTTATTATCTGTGGGTAGGATAGGTTCATTAATTGATAATTGATAATGGATAATTGATAATTACAAGAAGGTTAAAAC
>NZ_CEZPJD010000631.1:0-4804 GCF_983059655.1 Okeania sp. | reverse complement strand
CCCTTTTCTGCGGATGAAACGACTCGAATGTTGACTGATATTGGAAACTTAATGGGAATTACTTTTGACGAAGAAACTCAGAGTGAAATTCATATTAGAAGTGGCGGACATCCCTTTGTGTCTCGCCAATTAGCAAGTTTATTGTGCAAGAAAGTAGCAGCAGAGCATGAAGGAAATATCCAGTTTGCCCATGCCCAACGTTATTTGAGCAAACCCTTCACTTATTCAGGAGTATTAAAAGATTACTGCGGGCAAAATATTTGGAGCGACATAGAAAAACGGGAGTTTCAGTCAGCAATGGCAATTATGCGGTTGCTTGCTTGCAATGAAAAACTTGAATCAGGAATTCCTTCATCTGTTATACTGAAAAAACTAGAAAATAAATTAACAGAAAGTGACTGTTTAGATGCTTTGCTGTGGTTAGAATCAGTTGGTTTAATCCTAGGGCAAGAGTCAGGAGCAGAAGATGTGTATCAAATACAATTACCGCTTCTGTCTCAATGGTTGCGGATGCAAATGAAACAACAGGAGGTGCAAGAGTGGCAACTTTCGTAAGACCAGATTTTAAACTCCCAATAGCAGACACCCGTTACTTTTTTGGGCGAAATGATATTTTGAAAGCTGTTGAGCGATCGCCTTTTTCAGTGCGCATTTTATTAGGAGGTCATCGTCTGGGAAAAACCAGCTTGTTAAATGCGATTCAAAATCGGTTTCTGACCTCTAGCAATTCCGACTATCGGGCATTTCCAGTATTATTCAACTTGCAACAAGAGCGACCAGAAAATTTAGACCATCTGCGCTATTTAATGATCGCCCGTCTCCAAGAAGCTTTCGCTGAATATAAAGAAGGTAGGTTATCTAATTGGCGTAAAAGTTACCGTCGTTTACTGCGACAAATTTCGGGAGGAGAGATAAAAAAAGTAGGTATTTCCCTAAAAGTGACTAACCCAGACTACGAACGTCGCCTGATAAATGAAGATTTCCGCCAAGACTTACTAAGAATACTAAAATCCTTGAAAAAGAAAAATTTTGTGGGCGTTTGCTATTTAATAGATGGTGCAGAATTTATTGTGAGTCAAGAATGGGCAAACGATGCTTGGAGTTATCTCCGAGCTTTGAAAGATACTGACACTGCCCTCAAACCATTTGTCGGTTTGATTTTTTCTGGTTATCAAGACTTAAAAGATTATCAACAGAAAGTAGGTTCTCCCCTGCTCAACATTGCTGAAGTAGAATGGTTGGAAGCTCTGAAAGAGTCAGATGTACGACAACTAATTGCCTACCGCCGTCAAATTGAAAATATTTTCCTCACTAGCGAAGAAATTGAGCAAATAATTGAATGGTCTGGCGGTCATCCCTATTTGATTCAACAATTACTCAACACAATTTTTGATTATAAAAATTCAGATCAATCTTATATAATAGATAATTTAATCAACAACTTAATTCGTCAGTATGATGGAGATTTTTCTGCTTGGTGGGATAATAAAAAAAAGAGTTATAGTTTTACTGCAATTGAGCGATCGGTTTATTTAGCACTGATAGAAAAGAGAATGGGAACAACTGAGTCTATAGCTCAAAATCTTGATTTAAGCATTGGTGAAATAGGAGACGCTTTTGAGGTATTAGCTGGCACAGGAGTAATTGAAAAAATTGATGATGAGCAGTATAAAATTGGAGCAAAAATATTTGAGCAATGGGTTATCCAATATTCGTAAAACTAAGAGGTTGTTTTTCAACAATTAACAATTAATAATTATCTCTTCTTTTCAAGGAGAGGATTGACTCAAAGAAAAATTTTTTTCTTTTTTCCCCTTAAAAGAGGAGGCTTTAAACCACAATTTCTCGGTAAAGAATTATGAAGTATTAGTAGGGATATAGCTGTCGCACTTGCTCCGCCAATGCACCAATATAGCGCTGTGCGCAGGCAACAGGCAACAGGCAACAGGCAACAGGGGGAATAAATTGCTGATCATATAAGACTTTTAGCTATTTGGCCAATCCTGCAATTTGTAAATATACCAGCGCTCATTGCTATATATGTTGCTTTCTTCCTTTTACTTGATTAAACCCACAAGAGAAAAGATAATTAGCGATCGCCAACTCATAACCAAAATTTAACCTAACCATATCTACACATAACACCACGAAAATTTAGGTTAGAAAATTTATAAATGCTCAAACTAACTTAGGGATTACTTCTAACTTCTAACTTTATTCTTTCCCTTCTGCCTTCTGCCTTCCGCCTTCCTTCTGTAGATACGATAAGTATTTAACCGGATTCTATATAACACCACGAAAATTAGCTTAGAAAATTTATAAATGCTCAAACTAACTCAGGGATTACTTCTAACTTCTAACTTCTAACTTCTGACTTCTGACTTCTGACTTCATAAAATCTACCCCCTTGCCAATGATCCCTAACCATTGGACACTGAGAATGAGAAAATTGTTGGCAGTGAGGTTCAACCGTGAAAAACGTACTAAGTATAATTCTAGGCGGTGGCGCAGGTACCCGTCTCTATCCATTAACAAAGCTGCGGGCCAAACCAGCAGTACCCCTAGCTGGGAAATATCGATTGATAGATATTCCTATCAGTAACTGCATCAACTCAGAAATGCAGAAAATATATGTTATGACCCAATTCAACTCCGCTTCCCTCAACCGTCATATTACTCGTGCCTATAACTTCCCTGGTTTCAGTGAAGGTTTTGTAGAAGTTCTCGCAGCTCAACAAACTAAAGATAATCCAGAGTGGTTCCAAGGAACAGCAGATGCTGTCCGTAAATATATCTGGTTATTCAAAGAGTGGGATGTTGATTATTACCTAATTCTCTCCGGAGACCATCTCTACCGCATGGACTATCGGGAGTTTGTCCAACGTCATATTGACACAAAGGCAGATATTACTCTGTCTGTCTTGCCCATTGATGAAGCACGGGCATCTGATTTTGGTTTAATGAAAATCAATGAATCTGGTCGGATTATTGAATTTAGCGAAAAACCTAAAGGAGACGATCTAAAAATTATGGCAGTGGATACTTCTGTTTTAGGAGTTAGTCCAGAAGTTGCTAAAGAACAACCCTACATTGCTTCTATGGGGATTTATGTC
This sequence comes from Okeania sp., assembly GCF_983059655.1. Classification (NCBI taxonomy): domain Bacteria; kingdom Bacillati; phylum Cyanobacteriota; class Cyanophyceae; order Oscillatoriales; family Microcoleaceae; genus Okeania; species Okeania sp. The sequence goes on along the minus strand of NZ_CEZPJD010000631.1, from coordinate 1,691 downwards.
TTTAATAAAGATGTCATGGTAAAACTATTGGAAGAATCCGACGCTCCAGATTTTGGTAAGCAAATTCTACCTAATTCGGCTAAAGATTATAACGTTCAAGCTTACCCATTTGAAGGTTATTGGGAAGACATCGGGACGATTAGGTCATTCTATGAAGCTAATTTGGCCTTAACCCAACAACCTCAACCACCCTTTAGCTTCTATGATGAAAAAGCTCCTATCTATACTCGCTCTCGTTACTTACCACCAAGTAAACTTTTGGATTGTCAAATTACAGAATCAATCGTTGGAGAAGGTTGTATTCTCAAACAATGCCGAATTGACCATTGTGTTTTAGGATTGCGATCGCGAGTTGAAGCTGGTTGTATAATTGAGGACTCTCTGCTGATGGGTGCAGATTACTACGAACCCTTTGCAGAACGTAAATCTGGACTACAAAAGGGTATTGTCCCATTGGGTATCGGTGCTGAAACAACTATTCGTGGGGCGATCGTTGATAAAAACGCCCGTATTGGTCGCAATGTCCAGATAATTAATAAAGACCGTATAGAGGAAGCTCAACGAGAGGAAGATGGATTTATCATTCGTAGTGGTATTGTTGTTGTCCTGAAGAATGCCATTATCCCAGATGGCACAGTGATCTAGTAAGTGTTTGAGTTTTAGTTGTTAGTTGGTTAGCGGTTATTAGTAAATGCTGCTAACCACTACATAGGGTTTGCTAGTTTATGACCAGACTAATTATTCTTATTGGACTTCCAGCTAGTGGCAAATCCACTCTAGCAAGGAAAATAGTTACTAGATATCCTCAGTGTCAATTAATTTCGACTGATGCTATTCGTGCTGAGTTATTTGGTGATGAAGCAATTCAAGGACCTTGGCTTCGAGTATGGCAGCAAGTACAGCAAAAATTTTACCAAGCTGTACGCCAGAAATATCTTGCCATATATGACGCTACTAATGTCCAACGTCGGCAACGACGAAAAGTAATTGACCAGGCAAAGGAAAGTGGATTTACCCATCTAACTGGTTTATGGCTTGACAAAACATTAGAATTATGCTTAAGAAGAAATCGCCAACGACAGCGTCAAGTACCTGAAGAAGTAATCATGAAGATGTATCGCCAGTTAACAGATGCTCCTCCAAGCTGTGAAGAAGGATTAGATATACTCAAAAGAATATACTAAATAAAGTAGGTATTGAAAGTTATTGTTATCGCAAAGCAGAAAACATAAGAGAAGAGATTTTTTTGCACTCTATTGCAAAATTAAGGTTTATAACCTCTGCCTATCAAAAAAAGGAAAAAATTGTTTTTACTAAATCCTCTTCTTTGCAGTAAAGGTAATTGTTAATTATTAATTGTGAAAATGAGATTTTTTATACAGACAATATTCATGAAATTTATCGCAAAATCAAAACTAAAAATAAGTCTTTATTCTGATATTTTTTATTATGAATAATCAATTTTTGATTTAGATGCAAGAACACATCAATAACACCACAAATAAAGTTTGAGGAGAGTCATTTAACCTCAAGATATTAGAGATAATAATTTGAATTCAAGCTGATATACTATAGTTGAGTGCCTATAGATAAAGTCTAAAATAGAGTACGGCAATTGCTATTAATATTTCAGGAAAAACCGAACTTAAAAAAATGTTAAACCTTGATAACTTGAGATAAGTAAAGTCAAA
>NZ_CEZPJD010000630.1:0-4805 GCF_983059655.1 Okeania sp. | reverse complement strand
AAAAAAAGATTAATTTTCAAACTGTACCTCACTATCCGCGCAAAGTGCTGTAATTGAAATTAATCGTAATATGATTCAGGTAAATATTTGCTACAAGTTTCTGTTCTTTGTTTTGTCGGTAGCGCATCAAGAAAGTGTGGGAATGGTAATATAAATATTGTCTTTAAATAATAGTTGAAACGATGATGAAATGTCTTTGAACCCAGATAATTAGTGAGAAAAAAAACTTTTTCCCTTCAAGCCTTTTCTTTCCTCTCTTGGTGCGCATTCTCTCTCTTGCTCAGCATTCCCTGACGCCGACGCGGGGTCGTAACGCTTCTGCCTTCTGCCTTCCTTCCTAGAAAGTGCAAGTATTCAACCTGATTTGATATAAATATAATGAATTACCACACACTTTGCGCTCTGCACTATCGAAAAAACCAAGACGTTAAAAATTATCTGAGTACATTCCAATCACGAATTTTCCATTTTCCATCTTGACGAACCAATTCATAACGAACAAGCAAGTTATCATTTTGAGAATTAGTTAATCTGTCATTATCATAAAATTCTACCTTTTCTCTAACTTGAGCATCCACTTGAGCTTGATTAGCATTTGTATTACTCGTATTTAAGTTTTTTATCTCTAAACTATGCTCATACTTTCGGTAAGACCTTTCTCGCTTCAGAGCATTAGCTGTAGGTAACCAACGTTCAAGTGCTGGATCTACGAGAATATTTTGTAATTGTTCAGTTTGATGATTAGGACCTAGAGCATTAGCCTTAGTATCTAACCAACTTTGAATCGCTAGCCGTGCTAATTCTTCTGTAATTGGACCTGATACTGCTAGAGTGACCTGATTAAGTTCTGGAATTTCCAATGGAGGTCTATCCAGTTGTACCATTGGTTGCTCCCTACCTAAGCCCAAAGCATTTGCTAACCAGCCAATAGTTTTAATGGCTAAAAATCCAATTAATCCTATTGCTAACAATCCCAAAACTGCTATTAATATTAAACGACCAACTTTAACAGGTTCTCTTCTGTTTGATGTTCTGCGTGGATGTTGCTCGGGCATTGATCGGGGTAATTCTTTACTACCCACTGACATATTTTCATTTAACTGAGGCAAATTACTTCTACCTCTTTCTCCAATTCTCGACGAATAGCGACTATAGCTCAAGGAATTTCCTTGTTTTTGTATATCTGTAGAAGACGATCTATCTGTTTCTTGAAGTGACTGATAAGAACTAGCTTCTGCTTGATTGGAAGTTCCTGTGCTAGTTGAGGCCATAGTGGCAGTAGCAGCACTACCTACACTAGAGATTTTTTGTTGCAAATCTAAGACTGAAGATTTGTTTGTTTCTTTTTGATAGGATGCTTCTTCTGTATCGCGATCGCGACGCGGTTGAACAACTACCCACTGATTAGTTGCTTCTGCTTCGGTAGGTAAAGCTTCTAGATAAGCTTGAACGTGTCGATCTGCAAAATAGTCTTTCAAAGAAGCTGACTTGTTGGATAAGTCGCGGAAATGTGGAAATACTTCCTCCGTCAACCAATGTTCAGCATAGAGACATAAACCTGGTAGTAAATCTGGAGATTCTTGAGAATTTTCTTTAATAAAGGATAAAGGTTCGTGTTCCTGACTTAGTTCTAAGGATCTACTAGCCTCTTCAGTTTGTCCTAAAAGTAATGAACAAACAGCTTTCTCTAGATTGACATCTTGACTCCTACCCAATTGCATCAGCATAAACTTAGCCTTACGAATTAAGGCTGGTTGTTTTTGGGCAAACCCTTGAGCTAAAAAAGTATAAACTGCCAAGTATGTACCGACAGCAGAAGGACGATGGGCTTCAGACTCAAATAATTTCTTTTGTTCTGCCATGCTTAAGTAGTGACGTAGCTGCTGAACAAACTTCAGAAAATCTTCAACCCCTAATCCAGATCGATCATCACCTTGACCATCAATTCCTCCTCTTTCATTCAACATATCTTGAAGAATTTCTAACCCACGGCGACGGTCTAGTGCTTTTTCTTCTGGCAGTTCGACTAATTCCATTATTCTATAAGGACGTAGCTTATAGAGGTCAGCTTGTATCTCTCCTCTAATTTGAGCAAATAGGTTTTCTCGTAATAATAATCCCTGACCTGCTTCTAAAGCTGTCGCAGCACTTTCATATTGTCCTTGTTGCCATTGCTCTCTACCTAATTCTAAATTTGCTAAAGCAACTGTTAGAGCAATATCTGGTAGAACTAATACTGGATCTCCAAAACGTCCATCTTTGATAGCAATACTATTATTGATTAGATAGGGACGGGTCAGCTTTAAGATCAACTCATATTCTCCTAATTCCTGCAAAATTAAGAGAGCACCCACAAATTGTCTATCTTCTATTTCTATACTGGGAGTGTTTGGGTCGAATTCATGGCTAACTGGAGTTTCGCTACCACGAGAGATTGTCCCTCTTGTTAAACGTCTCGAAGCTACCTTTGGAGGAATTTCTTCTGTTTGTTGAAGTTTTGTTTCTTTATCTTCTTCTTGTTGTACTTTTTCCAGATTTATCTCAGAACTTGGACTTGTTTGTGCTAATTCCGGCTCGTAGGTTTTACTCAGAAAACTGCCATCGTAGGTTTGCCGTTGTTCTGGATCAGACAGAATAGCATAAGCCTCGTCTACAAGTTGTTTGCGGGCGACAATAGTTGCCTCTGAATACTCTCTTCTCGGAAACTGCTGAGTGCGATCGCGATGTGCCTGTCGTAACTGTTCGACAGTAGCCTGAATTGGTAAACCCAAAATTCGGTAATAATCTAATGGAATACGCACAGTGCACTTCCTCAAAGGCGAGTTAATATAATTTACAATAATTTAGCTTACTATGTTAGCCTATAATATAAGATATTGCTAACTAAACTTAGAAAGATTTTTGTCACTTTACTACTCTTTATCGACCAACTCTTCGCTAAAGCACGATGAGTAGTTGGAACAATAACCATTTTTAAAATATTAAAACAGAAATATTCACAATTCCCTGTCTATACATCCTTAATATTATTAGGACTTAGGTAGCTACAAATTACCTAAGAAGCCATGCATTCCCTTTATTTTAGGGTCATTATAACTTCTATCATATTATATAGCACTATTATTAAGACAAACATATTATATTTTCCTCTAAGGCAAAAGGTCTTTCAAGCTCCATAGCACTTTACTGGTAAAAAGTTAGTGACATCTGTTTGTTATAATGTATGGTTCTCCTATAAACTGCTCAATATAAATTCATTGGAGCCTTTGACTAAACCTTTAACTTCTAACAGTAAGATTTACTACTAATAATACTAGCTGAGGATAAATAATATGATCCAAGAACGTACATTACCTACTTTTGATACCAATAGTATAAAAATCTCTAGAGAAGAAGGATTAATACTATATGAAGATATGGTTTTAGGGCGCTTGTTTGAAGATAAGTGTGCTGAAATGTATTATCGAGGTAAAATGTTTGGCTTTGTTCATCTTTATAATGGACAAGAAGCAGTTTCTTCTGGTGTAATTAAAGCTATGCGCCAAGATGAAGATTTTGTTTGCAGCACTTATAGAGACCATGTTCATGCCTTAAGTGCCGGCGTACCAGCACGAGAAGTTATGGCTGAATTATTTGGTAAAGCTACAGGTTGTTCTAAAGGTCGTGGTGGATCGATGCATATGTTCTCGGCCGAACATAATTTATTAGGAGGTTATGCTTTTGTTGCTGAAGGTATTCCTGTGGCGACTGGGGCTGCTTTTCAGAGTAAATATCGTCGGGAAAGTATGGGGAATGAAACTGCTGACCAAGTAACAGCCTGTTTTTTTGGAGATGGAGCTTGTAATAATGGCCAATTTTTTGAATGTCTCAATATGGCTACATTGTGGAAATTACCAATTATTTATGTAGTGGAGAATAATAAGTGGGCAATTGGTATGGCTCACGAAAGGGCTACTTCTGAACCTGAGATTTATAAGAAAGCTCATGCCTTTGGTATGGTAGGTTTAGAGGTTGATGGTATGGATGTACTAGCAGTACATTCTGCTGCTCAAGAGGCTGTTGCGAGAGCTCGTGCTGGTGAAGGACCGACTTTAATTGAAGCTTTAACTTATCGATTCCGAGGACATTCTTTGGCAGACCCTGATGAATTAAGGGATAAGGAAGAAAAGGAATATTGGTTTTCTCGTGACCCAATTGAACAATTTACAGCTTATCTGACAGAACATAATTTGGCAGATGCTGCAGAGTTAAAAGCAATAGATCAAAAGATTGAACAATTGATTGCTGAAGCAGTTGAGTTTGCTACAGGTAGTCCAGAACCAGAAGCAGATGAACTCTATCGCTACATTTTTGCTGAAGATTGAAGAATGAACTACTCCACCGTATAAATGGATGGGGCTTCTGAGTTCAAAGGGGAATGCCTCAAGACAGACTTATGTCCACCTTTTGGTTTTACTTCCCCTCCTTGCAGCAGCAGTCCTTCTAAGACTGATATTTCCCTGATTCCTTCTGCACTAATGTTTTTGGACGCATTTTCGTCTCGGTCGTGATGAGTCACAACTCGGATAAGTCCACACTCTAACATCTAATTGGCATTTCTGATATTTGATAGAGACAATTAGAGCAAGTTTTAGAAGGTATCTTTCAATAATGGATAATGGATAATGGATAATTGATAATTACCTCTTCCTTTTAGGGAGAGGATTGAATAAAAGGAGAAAATTTATTTTTTTCCCCTTGAAAGGGGAGACTTTAAACCTGAATTATTGAATTATTGAATTATTAATTATTCGGTAAAATAAATC
>NZ_CEZPJD010000629.1:0-4822 GCF_983059655.1 Okeania sp. | reverse complement strand
TTTTTTACCATGTTCTTAACTGCCAAGTCCTCAACTACAATAGTTTGATTTTCTCTAATGAGTTGAGTAGTTAACTTCTGAGTGTAATCAAGCCTTGAATCTTTGATTTTTGCGTGAATGCGAGCTACTTTTAGCCGTGCTTTCTGGTAGTTATTTGAGCCTTTTGTTTTTCTAGATAGAGACTTCTGAGCTAATCTCAGTTTTTTGTGTAATTTGTTTAGATTCTTAGGATTAGTAACTTTTTCTCCATCGCTGGTAGTTAATAGGTTAGTGATTCCTAAGTCAATACCTACTTGCTTCTTAGTTAGCTTGAGTTTAAAATCTCTGGTATCATTGATTCTCAAAGACACAAACCATCTACCAGAGGGGTCAAGTTTCACTGTTATTGTTGTTGGCACACAGTTTGGTGGTAGTTGTCTACTCCATCTGATAGGTAATGGTGATAAACATTTAGCTAAATAGACTTGACCATCTTTCCACTTAAATGCAGACTTTGTAAACTCTGCACTGCCACCATTACGCTTTTTCTTAAACTTTGGATATTTAGCGCGTCCACTAAAAAAGTTAGTAAAAGCTATTTGTAAATGTCTCAAACTTTGCTGCAATGGAACACTACTGACTTCTGTGAGGAAATCTAAATCTTCCTGCTTTTTCCAAGAAGTTAGCATAGCTGAAGTTTGCTTGTAGCTTACTCTTTCTTTGTTTTCATGCCAGGCTTGAGTTCTGGCAGCTAGGGCTCTGTTGTAGATTAGTCGGACACAGCCTAAAGTCCTCCTTAACAGGTTTTCCTGTTCTGGAGTAGGATAGAACCTAAACTTGTAACCTTTTTCAACCATTTACTGCTTGCTAATTCTACGTTTATATTTTAACATATTCTGTGTAAATATTAATATTGATTAGCATTCATCCTGACACCAAGCTACGCTATGGTGCGGGTCTTCTGCTAAGGTTTTGATAAAAAAGTAACCTAATATTAACTTCTCCTACTTAACCATGACTGACAAATCTCGGCGCATTTGTATCCTCGGTGGCGGCTTTGGTGGACTTTATACTGCCCTCCGCCTAATTCAGTTTCCCTGGCAACCCACAGAAAAACCCGAAATAATTCTGATAGACCAGCGCGATCGCTTCCTCTTTGCCCCACTATTATATGAACTTGTGACCGGGGAGTTACAAACCTGGGAAATAGCTCCACCATTTGAAGAATTATTAGCAAACACCAACATCCGTTTTTGTCAAGGTGTTGTCTCTGAAATTGACATCAACCAACAACAAGTAAAACTAGAAAACGGTCAAGCATTCAGTTACGATCGCCTAGTTTTAGCAATGGGAGGTGAAACGCCAATGGACATGGTCACAGGTGCCGCCGAATATGCAATTCCATTCCGCACCATTGATGATGCTTACCGTCTCCAAGAAAAGTTACGAGTTTTAGAAGCATCAGACCGAGAAAAAATTCGGATCGCCATCGCTGGGGGTGGTTATAGCGGAGTAGAATTAGCTTGTAAATTAGCAGACCGTTTGCAAGAGCGGGGGCGAATTAGATTAGTCGAACTTAGCGATATGATTTTGCGGACATCCCCAGAATTTAACAGAGAAGCTGCTTCTCAAGCTTTGTCAGAAAAAAATATTTGGATTGACTTAGAAACAGAAATTGAGTCTATCGAAGCTAATCAAATTTCCTTAAAGTATAAAGGGCAAGTTGATACCATTCCTGTAGATATTGTTTTGTGGACAGTAGGTACAAAAGTCGCTCCAGTAGTAAAGTCATTACCATTGACAAAAAATCAGCGCAACCAAATCATCACCAATGCAACTCTACAAGTGCAAGACAATACACAAATCTTTGCTCTCGGAGATTTAGCAGACTGTCAAGATGCAGACGGGCAAAAAGTACCCACCACTGCTCAAGTAGCGATACAACAATCTGATTATGTGGCCTGGAATATCTGGGCATCTCTGAGTGGGCGACCTTTGTTACCATTCCGCTATCAGCCATTGGGTGAAATGATGGCATTGGGGCTTGAAAACGCAACTCTTACCAGTTTAGGAGTTAAACTGGATGGTCAGGTAGCACATTTGGCAAGACGTTTAGTTTATTTGTATCGCTTACCAACCTTGGAGCATCAAATGAAAGTTGCTTTCAACTGGATAGTTAATCCTATTCAAGAGGCACTATCAAGTTTTTCAACAACTAATTAATAGAGGTTATTTCAGTTATCAGTTATCAGTTATCAGTTATCAGTAACTGGGTATCAATAATCAACCTCTTTCCTTCTTCCTTCTTCCTTCTTCCCTCTTCCTTCTTCCTTCTTAAATATGACTAAAGTTATTTTGCTTGATGCTGTAGGCACTTTATTTGGTATACGCGGTAGTGTAGGTGAGATCTATCAAAAATTTGCCAGTCAGTGGGGAGTTGATGTTTCGCCTCCCGCTGTAAATTCAGCTTTTTTTGAAAGTTTTAAAACTGCTCCACCCATGGCATTTCCTGGAGCGGAGTCTACTAAAATACCCGAATTGGAGTTTGAGTGGTGGTGCGAAGTCGCTACTGCAACTTACAAACAACTAGGAGTATTTCAGCAGTTTTCTGATTTCAGAGTTTTTTTTCGGGAACTTTACAATTATTTTGCTACTGCTGCACCTTGGTTTGTTTACCCTGATGTGAAACCTGCATTAACAAAGTGGCGCGATCGTGGAATTAAGTTAGCAGTTTTATCTAATTTTGATTCTCGACTTTATCCAGTTTTACTAGCTTTGAAGTTAGCAGATTTTTTTGATAATGTTACTATTTCAACAGAAGTAGGAGCAGCTAAACCCGATCAAAAAATATTTTTCGCTGCTTTACAAAAATGTGGTTGTGGTCTTGAAGAAGTTGTCCATATTGGAGATAGTTTAACTGCTGATTATCAGGGTGCAATTAATATAGGAATAAAGGGGTTTTTATTAAGTAGAAATACAGTTTTACAACCAGAAAAAAATCAATTTGCTACTCTTCTAGATTGTTTTGATTATGGCTAGTTAAAGCCATAATGAGGGGTCACACCCTCTATTTAATATCACTTTAACACAATTATTATTATAGTTTATGATAAACATATAACAATAATTAAACTATTCTTATCAAGATGCACAATATTGATATGATTAAAAGAAGGATGGTAGAAACCTCCAAAAAGTAGATGTTGACAGTACAAATCTGCTCGGTTGGGCAGATTTTTTTTGAGTATTAATACTAACAAACAAGATAATCTTATCTTAAGCTTACTTTAACTAAAAAATTCACATTAAGCCCAACATATAATTAGAGTTTGCTGAAAAAGTCTTTATAGCGCTACGCGCAAGTCAAAAATCAAAATTTACAAGTAATATCTGAACTGAGTTTAAGTATTAGTAGGGAGTTTCATGAAATGTCCCTACAAGGTTTTGTTTGTAAAAATGTGGTTCATCAACTTGAAAAGCGCTGTATGCGGATGATGAATCCTAGGAAATGTTTTTCGGTGTTGGTAAATTAGTGTATGATATTAATCTTAATTTTTTAGGAGTCAGGAGTCAGGAGACAGGAGTCAGGAGGGAAGAAAAAAGAAGAAACCCTGAGTAGAAGGAGAAAGTTTTTCGGGGAGTGTAAAGGTAACGGAGTTTTATCGTGCTCTTATCCGGACATGGTTATCATACCTCAAATTACCAACACCCGTTTTTCCAACTGTTATAGCATTACGCAAATAGGTTAGGGCAATTATAGAAACTCAAACTTAGTCAGGGATTACTTCTAACTTCTGACTTGCGCGTAGCGCTATACCTGTCACCCCCTGTTGCCTGTTGCCCTCTGTTGCTTGTTGCATGTTCCCTGCTATAAATAAAAGTCTGGCAATAGTATTAGGATGAAAGATTTTTTTCAAACCCGAGCACATTTGATATTACACACTCGATGTATTACTTCCATGAAATGGTATAAGAAAATTGCAGACATTGAATCTGCATAAAACTCGTGATTATTTATAATCCTAATTAAAACTCGATCGTCAGGAGTAATTATATGAGTGGGTCACTTTTAACATTAACTTTTCGTAATGCAATGGAATCTCTCACTATTTTAGAAATAGAAAAACAGTTAAAACAATTACCACGAGAAATAGTTGATTCTATCAATAAAGCCGATGTAACTGCCTATAGTCTAAATCGATTACCACCGATGTATTTTACAACACAAAAAGGAAAAATATGGCAACAGCGACGGTCACAAAAACTAGCAGATATGATTTCTAGAGTAGTTAGCTTAGGTATTAAAGCAGCTCAAAAAAACAATAAAATCTTTTCCACTCCACTCCACCCATCTTTTGCGGATAAAAAAGCAATAATTGATCGCCAAAAACCTATATTACATGAATTTAATGCTATGATTCCATTAGCAACTATAGAAATAGAACGACAACTTAAAATACTACCAAACGATCTATTAATATCTATTAATAAAGTGGATGTAATAGCTTATACTCTAAATCGCCTCCCTCCTCTATATTCTACTACTAAAGAAGGATGGATTTGGCAACAAGAACTAGCGAGAGAAAAGTTAATAACTATGATTTCACGAATAGTTACTTTAGGTATTAAAGCAGCTCAAAAAAACACTAGAATGTTTGTAAAACCTTGAAAATCATAAAATGAAGCTGATAATATTTTTGATTATAGTTATGGTTACTCCATAGATCAATTAGTTAAATATATTTGTGAGTATAAATATATTTTTACTATCAACTAAGTTATAAATTACTATAGCAATATGATTTGAGTTGTGAGATATTGGAAACTTTTAGGGAACAGGGAA
>NZ_CEZPJD010000628.1:2552-4838 GCF_983059655.1 Okeania sp. | reverse complement strand
AGCTAAAAAATAGAGATATATAGTAATTCCCATACTAGCGATGTATAAAATTTTAGGTTTGAGGGAACAGGGAACAGGGAATAAAAAGACAATAATGATAACTGTATCTCACTACCATGAGAAACGTTATAGTAGAAGGAATAATCTTGCGTTGTCTGAGTTTTCAGCTTTTGATCTGTCCTAATCTTTCCTTTGATTGATATATTAAAAGGTATTAATAGAAAGCAAAGGTATCTAAATTTATTGAAAAATTATCTAAGCCGAAAAAAGGAATAAAAGCAAAGTGACCGCTCTACTTTCATCTAATAATTGAAATATCAAACTAGAGCATTTTACCAAACAACTTCAAGCATACCTAAAAAATGCAGAGTAATATTTATCTATAGCAGTCTTTATTACTACTCTTGAATGATGGAATAGCTGTTTGGTTAGCACTTCGCAGGAGAAATAATCAAATATTAATCATCAACCTTATCTCCGAGATAACTAAACGCCTTCTTCCTTCTTCTCTCTTCCTTCTTCCTTCTTGAAATAATTTAAATTTTGATAAAAGTATTATTTACTCATGTCTGAATATAATTTACTGATCGGAAAAATTCTACGTCAACGTTATCACATTATTGACAAATTAGGCAAAGGTGGTGGGTTTGGTGAAACTTATCTTGCAGAAGATTTAGATATACCGGAAATTCCTAAACGAAAGTGTGTTGTCAAGCGACTAAAACCGACACAAAAAAATTTAGAAATTGATAGATTATTTGAGCAAGAAGGTCGGATTTTAAATAAATTAGGAAGGCATCGTCAAATCCCAACTTTATATGCTTATTTTGAATATGAAGGAGAATTTTTCCTAGTTCAAGAACTTATAGTAGGTCACGATTTAACTATAGAAATGAATTCCTATTGGAGTGAGGTTCAAATCATCAAATTTTTAACAGATATTCTGGAATTACTGAATTTTATTCATCAAAATAATGTAATTCATCGGGATATAAAACCGGGAAATATTATGAGGCGAAAAACTGATGGAAAATTAGTCTTAATTGATTTTGGGGCAGTTAAAGAAGTTAGTACAATAGTAGTTGGTAAGTATGGGGAATTTACCAGCACTATTACCATTGGAACTCGTGGTTATATGCCTGTGGAACAAATACAAGGTAGACCCCAATTTGCTAGCGATATTTATGCCGTTGGAGTAACTGCAATTCAAGCTTTAACAAGAAAAATTCCCCAAATATTTCCTCAAAATAGCTATGGAGAAATAAACTGTAAAAGACTTTTTTTCTTTTCCGATGTCAGTGATGAGTTAGTTAATTTTTTAATAAAAATGGTAAGAGTTGACTGGCATCAGCGCTACCTAAATGCTAAAGTTGCTTTGGCAGAATTATCGAATATTACATCAAATTTAATAAGATTGAGAGAAAAGATATGCTATGCACCTACGGCACCTACTCCTAGTCCTTCGAGACGTACTCCTAATCAGTTCAGACGTATTATTCCCAATATAGAACTACCTTCTGGTCAAGTGCCTCTAAATTCTCCTTTTTATATTGAGCGATCGCCTATCGAATCAGAATGTTTTCAAGCTATTGAAAAACCAAACGCATTAGTTAGAATTAAAGCGCCTCGACAGATGGGAAAAAGTTCTTTATTATCGCGAATTTTAGCTCATTCTAGTCAGCAAGGTCATCGAACAGTTTATCTAAATTTTCAAACTATAGATGCAGAATTTATCGAAAACTTAGAGAAATTTTTGCAGTGGTTTTGTGTAAGTATTAGCGACGAATTGGATTTAGAGGAACAGTTAGAAAAATATTGGAAAAAAGTCTTAGGAGTGAAAAAAAGGTGTACAAAATATTTCTCAAAATATTTGCTTGCTGAAATTAAAACTCCCATAGTTTTAGGATTAGATGAAGTTGACCAACTTTTCCAAAATCCCGATTTAGCAACAGAATTTTTTGCTTTATTACGCGCTTGGCACGAACAAGGTAAAAATCATCCTGATTGGCAAAGATTACGATTAATAATTGTTCACTCCAAGGAGGTTTATATTCCTCTAAATATTAATCAATCTCCCTTCAATGTGGGATTAGGAATTGAGTTACCAGAATTTAACTTAGAACAGGTCAAAGATTTAGTAAGAAGACATGGTTTGAATAGGTCTGAAGAACAAATAAAAAAACTAATAGAAATGTTAGGAGGACATCCCTATTTAATACGTCTAGCACTTTATGAAATAGCCAGAGGAAAAATGACTTTAGAGCGACTTTTAGAACTTGCACCAAC
>NZ_CEZPJD010000628.1:0-2452 GCF_983059655.1 Okeania sp. | reverse complement strand
AAGGAAGAAGATTATACCGTTTCACGGAAGTTATAAGTTATTAAGTAAAAAATCAAAAGTCAAAAGTCAAAAGTCAAAAGTAAGATTTTATAAACTTAAAAGTGAATAGGAAGTAAAAACTCAATGAGATCATATCCTGTAGCATCCTTTGTGTATAAAATTAAGGTGACAATAGGAGAAAACCTTCTCCCTTTCTTCCACCAAAGTCTAATTATTCAACCGGAAATGATTATGATGAGACTTGAGTTTATTAGTTGATACGCTGTAATTCCTCAGCAATAATCTCTTGCATAACACTCTTAATTTTTGGATTTAGTACCTGAGCTGTTCTTTGCATAGATTCTTGAAACAATTGTGGCATAAATTCAATAGTTTTCCTGCCAGTTGGAGTTTGATAAAATTCAATTAATGCCTGCAAATCTTCTTCTGTAAAATATTTATCATAGATAGGATAGTAAACTTCTTCAACAATTTGTTGATAGCTAATACGTTCGAGAAACATCTGATTAGATTTCTGGATAATACTGGTCATTTCTTGGTTAAATTTATTTGTTACTTGTTGCCTTTCTTCGGGAGAAAGTTGTTGATTTGCAACTAATTCAGAAGTTAAAATAGAACTGAATTGTTGTTCCATCTGAGACAACATAGCTCGAATTACTTCTTGAAATGTTTTTTCTCCTCCTATCAGTTCCAGATATCGATCGATCAGTTGTTGTTTGTTTGTAGAAGTTTTCTGGGATATTCTCAAATTAGATTCAGAATAATTAGGAAACATTTGAGAGTTAGCAACTTCAGAATTTAGGAAAAATAATGAAGAAGTTAAACTAATTAGCAATATTTGTTTTAACATGAGTCAGATTAAGTTAAGTTGATTAGAGGTAGACGTATAATCAAAAATGGAGCCTTAACTCCAACATTTTCTGCGGTCTTGATTCTAATAATTATAACATAATGATTTTTTTGCAAGATTTAATTATCGATATTTTAGGAAACAGAAAAGAATAAAAATAGGTGTATCTTACTGATAAATATCATACTCTTAATAAATTGAGATAGAGCTAACCTTTGAGTAGCTTGAGTAGAGCGATCGCCAAACCTAACAAGCTAACTTATACCAATTTCATACAATATTAATATGATGCTTTAGTCTGTTGGTGTAAATCTAAAGATTAATACTTTATAGCGCTGTGCGCAGGCAATAGGCAGCTTTGCTGTAGGCAGTAGGGGGGATAAAAAGCTTATGATATAAAACTTTTAGCTATTGGACACCTCCTGAAATTTGTAAATATGCCAGCGTACATTGCTATAACTCGCTGTCAAATAAAAGCTTTGAGCTATCAGCTTGGGGTTAGAATTTCCATCCACTTCTTGCTTTTTCCTTCTTGCCTCTTCCTTCTTAAAATTAACTATGAATAACTATGAATATTATATCGGTGGTAGTCTTCCACTTCACGCCATAACTTATGTTAAAAGACAAGCTGATGAAGACTTATATCAAGGTTTAAAAAACGGAGAATTTTGCTATGTATTAAACTCCCGACAAATGGGAAAATCTAGCTTGCGGGTCAAAACCATGCAACGCTTACAAAAGGAAAATATTGCCTGTGTCACTATAGATATGACAGAAATCGGCACTTCTGATATTACCGCCTCAGAATGGTACGCCAGTATTATTGATACGATTTTGACTGACTTAAATTTAGATGATGATTTTGATATTGAAAAACTGTGGGAAGCTAATAGTCAACTTTCCAATGTCAGGGGATTTAGTAAATTTATTGGTGAAAAATTATTGCCTTCAATTTCTCAAAATATTGTGATTTTTATTGATGAAATAGACAGTACCATCAGCCTACCTTTTAAGATTGATGATTTTTTTGCAGTTATCCGAGATTGTTATAACAAACGGGCAGATAATTCAGATTATCAACGCTTGACTTTTGCCATGATAGGAGTCGCAACTCCGGCAGATTTAATTAAGGAAAAAAAACGCACTCCTTTTAATATTGGTAAACCCATAAAATTAACAGGTTTTCAGTTAGCTGAAGTAGAACCCTTAGCAAAAGGTTTAGTAGAAAAAACTACCAATATTAATAAGTTGATGGAAGTAATTTTAGATTGGACTGGAGGCCAACCGTTTTTGGCCCAGAAAGTTTGTAAGTTAATTAAGGATAGTCCAGAAATTGTACCTGATGGCCAGGAGGCAGGATGGGTAGCCGATTTAGTGAGACAGAGAATAATAGACAATTGGCAAATACATGATGATCCAGAACATCTCAAGACCATTCGCGATCGCCTCTTGGTCAACGAAAAACGGGCAAGTCGGTTATTAGGTTTGTATCAGCAAGTTTTGAATAGTGGGGGAGTAGTGGCAGATGACAACCCCGACCAAATGGAGTTAGGTCTCACAGGTTTAGTAGTAAAACAGGAAGAGCGGTTACAAGTTGCTAAC
>NZ_CEZPJD010000627.1:0-4845 GCF_983059655.1 Okeania sp. | reverse complement strand
TGCTTTTGGGTTGCCGATACTAACTGTAGTCTATCCATGTGAAAAGCGCTATAAGATGTATAGCAATGTGCGCTGGCATATTTACAAATTGCAGGAAGTGTCCAATAGCTAAAAGTCTTATATGATAAGCTTTTTATTCCCCCTGTTGCCTGTTGCCTATTGCCTGTTGCCTGCGCGCAGCGCTATAGTAAAACTTTCGATATCGAGTATTATACCTATCTAGGGCTTGCTGATAGCTGATAGCTGAATGCTAAATAGCTAATTAATAAATTAAATTATCTTTAATTAAAGCTTTAAACTTAGGATTTGAGCTAATTTTAAAAAAATCAGCATCAGTTTCTGCCATTTCTCGATATGGTTGCCCAGCGCCTAAATTAATTGCTTGTTCTAAATTTTCAATAGCTAAATAGAGCTTATCCTGCAAAGCATAACAACGAGCTTTATTATAATAAGCCAAAGAATAATCTGACTGAATTTTTATGGCTTGGTCAAAACAAGCGATCGCCTCAACCCAATCTCCTAAATTAGATAAAGCTTGACCTAAATTATTCCAAGCTTCCTGATAATCTACTTTAATCTCTATGGCTTTTTCATAACTAATAATTTCTCTTTTAGTATTACCTAAATAAAATAAAGTTTTTCCTTGAAAATTCCAAGCTATATAATGATTAGGCTTAAGCTTAATGACTTCTTCAAAAGAATTCAAGGCTTCCTGATATCTTCCTAATTCAAATAATGCCTTGCCTTGATTGTGCCAAGCTTGGTATAAATTTGGTTGAATTTTTATTGCTTGTTTGTAATTTTCAATTGCTTCTCGATAACGTCCTAAACTACTCCAAGTATTTCCAGCATTGTACCAAGCTTGATATAGATCTGGTTTGATTTTTGTAGCTCTTTCAAAAGAAGTTATCGCTTCCCGATATTGTTCTAAATTATTAAGTAAATTACCTCGGTTATACCAAACTAAATGAGAATTTGGTTGAATCTCTATCGCACGATTAAAATTATTTAAAGCTGACTGGAATCTACCTATTAATTTCAAAGAATTACCTCGATTATTCCAGGCTTCATAGTAATCCGGCTTAATTTTTATTGCCCGATTAAAAGCAGTAATAGCCTGTTGATGTTTCCCCAATTTACTAAAATTTACTCCCACATTGTACCAGCTCTGATAATCATCTGGGGAAATTTTTATTCGTCCATCCATTTCATTTTCAGGCATTGCTGAATTAAGGTATGAAAGTAGGTTTATAGGGAATAGGGAACAGGGAACAGGGAATAGGGAACAGTTAATATTAACAAGTAGTTCAAACCATCCAAAATACAAAGTCCAAAATATAAAATTATCAAATCAGACCCAGAATCAGTAATGCCCATTTGGAGACTAATTCTTTCTTCCAAAATAATTCAGTTAATAGCTGATAGTTGACTGCTGTTTGCGGAGCATTCCGGAGGAAATACTTACTTTGTCCCAAATATCTAAACCAATAGTATAAATTATTTTAAATCTAATAATCCGCTAGTTTTTAGCTTGGGGTTAAAACGAATATTTTCTGCTAAACCTCTAGTTTTTAATATTTCTAAAATATTAGCTTCAACTCGCCTAGATATATTTTTTAAGAGTTTTTCTTTGGCAACTTCATCAATTAATGGATCTTGATATTGCATTGCTTCTGCTTCTGTCATTTCTTGTTTGGCATCTATTGGCTGATTCCACTTTGCTTCTGCAACATCATTACCTATAGGCAAAGAACCATTTTCATTAATCCAAGCAGTTTTTATACCTTCTAATATAGTACGATTCGGACGTTCAATAGTTTGTGCTTTTAGCCAATAGCAACTATTAGGTTGACGGACTAAGTGTTGTTTCATGCTCTGATATATATCACGAGAATAACCTACAAATAGTAATTTTTTATCCTGGTCAAAAATTCCATAAACACCTATTTTTCCTTGTAAATAAATTGGTAATTTTCCTTGAGAATCAATATAAGGTAGGTATTCTAATTTAGACAATTCTGGAATTTGCATTTGAGTATTAGTCATTAGTTTTAATTTTCCCTATTCAGGGGTAGTGTTAATTAATTTGGAATTAGATAAAAAAAGCTTCGATCATAAACTAGCTGATAGCTGACTGCTGAATACTTACCGAATTATTAATTATTAATTATTAAATAATTCGCGCCTTGAAGCCTCCCCTTTGAAGGGGAAAAAAGCGGTTGAGAGATGGCGAGGTCTCCTCGCTGTCCTCCAATCAACCAAGACAGCGGTCGTTTGCGGAGCATTCCGTAGGATGGGATGGCTGCTCTGCAACATATAAAGCGGAGCGGCTCTGTTAAGAGCGGGTCTCCTCGCCATATCCAATTGACCAAGAGAAGAAATAATATCTCCTTATATTCTTTTAACCAGAGGTAATTATCAATTATCCATTATCCATTATCAATTAATGAAAAGGTGATTTTATAAATGGCGCAGAGACGGCTTGGTTGAAATATTTTAGCTTTAAACATGAAGTTGGGCGGAATATTAATAATAATATATTCACTGGATTCGTGATACTTCTCAAATTCTTTTGCCATTCCTTTAGGTGTTTCTTTGCTGTAGGGAACTGGTTGAAATATTAATTCAGTAAATTCTAATTTTTGACATGGTAATTGTGAAATCATTTGTTGAATAAAATTTTCACTTGTTAATAACTCGAACAATATTTGTTGAGAATTTTGTTCTAAAGTGAAGCTACTTTCAAAGCTTTCAATAATTTTTAGACCCATTTTTTTTCCTTTTCCATATTCATCAACTTGGGCTATAGCTATTATAATAGTATTGCTTGTTGCTATTAAACAGGAAATAACCTTTACTTAAATGTTAATATTTGTTTGATTAAACTCAGCTACTTTTCAAGAAATATAAAGATTTGTTAAAATTAAATTTTATCTAATAAATTATGATACAATGACTAAATAAAAACTGTATTATCTACTATTAAACTATTAAAATTAATATATTAAATGGGGATCTGGATTTATGGAAGACACAGAAACATCGTCAACAGTTTCAAATAATCCCCAAAATCAGCCTCATTGGCTACAAATAGCAGAATACACTGCTTTAGGGGCTTCAATTGTTGGTTCAGGTTTGGCATTGGTACTAGAAAAAATTGCGTTTGTTGCACCCCCAATAACATTAGCATTAGTATTAAATTCAATTAATAGAAAAAGATTTGAGGAAAAAATACAAAAACATATTAACAATGAAGTAGAAGAACTCAGAATAGATATTGATTCAGTCAATGGGTATCCAGAGAAAATACAAGAAAAATTTACTGAGTTAACTCCAGAGTCTCCCATAAATTTTTCTCAAAATCAATCAGATTTTGAATTCAATACAATTACCAAAGAAGACTGGGATACAATCAATACTAAATTTTCAGATATTGATGAAGAATTACAATCATTAAAAGATTTGACTACAGATTTACAACAGAATTTAGCAGATAATTTACAATCAACAAAGAATGCTTCTATTATTGATGAGGAATTACAATCATTAAAAGATTTGACTACAGATTTACAACAGAATTTAGCAGATAATTTACAATCAACAAAGAATGCTTCTATGTCAAATAAAATTGAGGAACTACAAGCACAAATAAATAGGTTACAAGATTTAAATAGAGATATAGTTAGGCCATATTTTATTCGTTTAATTCGTGCAGTCAAACAACTACATAAAATGATTGAGTTTTAAGTTATTAAGCTGTGCATAAAATAAATAGTTGAAAATATATTTTGATGTTGCTTGTCCTATAACTTTTTTCCCGTCATTTGGGCAGGAATTAAATTTATGTTTATGGCAAAATGAGCCTATAGGAAACTTGGAGTAGAGCTAGATAAATGCCACTTCTAAAATTCCAGGAAAAAATTATTTTATCAATATCAGCTGCAGATACTATTGTAAATCAGAAATACACTTTTAACTAATGACTATTTTTGAGAGTTTATTAAAATTTCTATTAGTAAGTTTAGTAACTATCTACACTGGTGGTTTTGTATTGCTAAGGTTGCTGCAAAACCGATTGATATTTGAACCTACACCATTGGTATTAGCAACTCCTGCCACCTTTAATCTTCCATATCAAGAAGTTTGGTTATCAATTCCCAACTCTAACAAACAGACAGAAAAAATATCTGGTTGGTGGATTCCTCAAACTAATAGCAATTCTAGAGTTATTCTCTTTCTACACGGTGCTAAAGGTAACATGGCAGCTCGGAAAAATAGTTACAATCTCGAACGGGTTGCGAAACTATATAAGTTGGGATTTTCCGTATTTACAATCGACTATCGGGGGTACGGTAATAGTCAAGGAAAGTTTCCCACAGAAGCGAGTGTCTATGAAGATGCATTGATAGCTTGGAATTATTTGACTCAAGAAAAAAACTTTTCACCAGAAGAAATTTTTATTTATGGATATTCTCTCGGAGGAGCGATCGCTGTTAATCTTTGCCTGCAACAACCACAAGCAGCAGGATTAATTGCTGAAAGTTGCTTTACTTCCATTAAAGACATGGCTAAATACAGACGTCGAATCCAGATATTTCCCCTCAACTTACTGGTCACCCAAAAGTTTGACTTCATTAACAAAGTAAAATTATTGGAAATGCCCGTTTTATTTATTCATGGAATGAAAGATGAAGTCGTACCTGTCGCAATGAGTCAAAGATTATTTGCAGCAGCAGCAGAACCGAAAGAATTACTATTAATACCAAATGCGGGACATAACAATCTTACTCAAGTAGATAGCGATCGCTATCTAGCAACATTGCAGGAATTCTTTGACCAGGCAGT
>NZ_CEZPJD010000626.1:0-4847 GCF_983059655.1 Okeania sp. | reverse complement strand
AATTATACACTATTTGTAGGGGGTTAACGGTCGTTAAGCACTACTATTTGTGGTGGTTATGCGTAAGTTCTGATATAATAAACTTCTTGCTCAAATACTTATAATTACCTTTGTATTTGCATTTGGGCGGTAAATAAATATATCTAGCAGCGCTAAAGCGCAACTACAAACAAAGACTATTCTCAAAAATTAACTATGGGTATTAACAAAACTTTACTAATTATGGCAGTAATCGGTGGAGCTGCAGTTGCCAACTTATATTATAATCAACCCCTATTAGCAATAATTGCCGAAAGCCTCCATGCTCCTACTCAGCAAGTTGGGTTAATTCCCATGATGACACAAATTGGTTATGCCTTGGGGTTGCTGCTATTTGTGCCCTTGGGCGATATCATAGAGCGACGACGCTTAATAGTGACAATGCTGATGGCAACTGCTATAGCTTTACTAACAGCAGCTATGTCTCCGAATATTAGTTGGTTAATTGTGGCTAGTTTACTTATTGGTATGACTACAATAGTTCCCCAACTTGTTGTACCTTTTGCTGCTTTTTTAGTAGAACCGGGAAAACGTGGCAAAGCTGTTGGAACTGTGATGAGTGGTTTATTTATTGGTATTGTTTTAGCTAGAATGACTAGCGGATTCGTCGGAGCAAATTTTGGTTGGCGAGCAATATATTTCTTTGCTAGTGGGTTGATGATATTAATAGCAATAGTATCAACATTTGTACTACCAACAGCAAAACCCTCTGTTACTCTCTCATACCCAAAATTGATTCTTTCTTTGGGACAAGTAATTCGAGAACAATTATTATTACGACAAGTAGCTTTAATTGGAGCAATGTCTTTTGCTGCTTATAGTATTTTCTGGAGTACAATGGCATTTTTCCTGAAAGCACCACCCCTAAACTATAGTAGTCAAGTAGCAGGAATGTTTGGTGTAGTTGGTGTTGTGGGAGCTATAGCAGCGGTAATTGCTGGTCGAATGGCAGATCGAAAAAATCCTAGATTGATTTCTATGTTAGGTGTTGTGATTTCTAGTTCATCATTTTTAGTATTTTCTTTAGCAAGATATGAATTATGGAGTCTAATTTTGGGAGTGATGCTGTTAGATTTGGGAGTGCAGACAACTCAAATCTCTAACCAAGCACAAATTTATAGTTTACCTACGAAAATACATAGTCGTCTGAATACGGTTTATATGGTTTCCTATTTTGTGGGAGGAGCTATGGGGTCTTACTGTGGTAACTATGCTTGGAGTAATTGGCAATGGAACGGAGTTTGTGGCATTGCTTTATTTGTTCTAGTTTCAGCTTTGAGTATTTTATGCTTCACAATTTTCTGGAAAAAACCAAAGCAACAACTTTTGAGTGCTAGATCGACAAGATGAAATTTTATACCATTTCTGAATAGTAATGCTATGTTTGATTACCATCTAACTACTTTCTACCTCCTTATCTCTCAATCTCCTCATTTCCCTATTACAAAGATATAGAACCCCTAAACGGATCTATTAAGCATCTCCTCCACGCATAGGGAGTAGGGAGTAGGGAGTAGGGAGTAGGGAGTAGGGGGAAATAATTGATGAATAACAGTGCAATAAAAGAGCATGATTTTTGATTGTTGGAGATATCTATCTATAGAACCCATTTGATATCTATATAATTATGGTAGTCAAGTCTTTTAGCGCATCAATGAGTGAGGAAAAATTATGAAGAAGAAGTGTTGAATTTTTTGTACTATTTCTCCCCACATCTTCCCTCTTACCTCCTGTCTCCTGTCTCCTGTCTCCTGACTCCTAGCTAAAAAAACGCGCATATTTATGAAGATACCCTTAGGGGTTCTATATAGCAAACTTATTGAGATTTGGTATCATAATGAAGAAAATTAAAGACAATTATTAAATAGAGATTAAATCTATAATACCAAATTCAAAAAAGGCAGTTACATCTTAATTTGTGATTTCTTCTTAAAAGAAAAAATTATAAATTCCATAAATTCTAAAATTTCCACCTTTTTTCCTCTTTAATATTTATGTTTTTCTTTCTCTGTTCCCTGTTCCCAGCTCCGGTGTTCCCTGTTCCCTGTGTCCTCACGCTTTGCAATATTTTATGAAATTGGTATAACTCAAAATTAAATATGCAAATATTAGTCTTAGTATTGTTTCTAGCTATTTGCTTTTGTCTCGGCGCTCTCCCGCTTACTGCTTTAATAGTTAAAATTCTGGCAAATATCGATCTCAGAAAAGTTGGTACGGGTAATATTAGTGTGGCAGCAGCTTTTTATCACGCGCCGAAACCAGTGGCAATAACAGCAGTATTAGCAGAAATAGTTAGAGGTATTGCGCCAGTTTTAATAGCAAAAATGTTATTTCCAGAGATTTTTGCCTTGCAGTTAGCGGGGTTAATTTTTTTAGTTTTAGGTAGATACTTTATTGCTAAAGGTGGGGGTGTGACTAATGCTAGTTGGGGAGTTTTGGTTTATTCTCCTTTAGTGGCATTGGGTTCGGGAATTACAGGATTATTAATATTAGTAATAGGAAAAAAAATTTATCCTCAAAACAATCAAAATATCCGACAATGGGCAGCTCGTGTGGGATGTCTCAGTAGTTTTTTCTGGGTTTTATTATTTCGCCAGGAGGCATCTTTTTTTGAACTTTTCGCAGCATTAGGATTAGCAATTATATTAGTAGTAATAAATCTGAGGCAAAGTGATGATATGGCTTTACCAAAACAACCTATATTTTCTCTCGATAGTGAACTAGATGCCAAAATATTTGGGGAGAAAGCAGCTAGATTAGCTCAACTGAAAAAAGCTGGTTTTAATATTGTTGAAGGTTTTGTTTTACCTACAACTGAAGCAGGTACTCAAGGCAATTGGAATAGGAAAGTTGATTCTTCATTACCTACTATCGATTCCCCTTTACCAGAGCTGGATAAAAATAAAATGTCTATTGATTTCCCCCTAATTGTTCGTTCTTCTGCTGTAGGGGAAGATAGCGATAATAGTTCTGCTGCCGGACAATATCAAACTATTTATCCGGTGAAAAATCAAACAGAATTATTAGAGGCAATTAAGATTTGCCGTCAATCTTATTGGTTGCCAGAAGCTGTTGCTTATCGTCGGCAAAGAGAAATTCCTGATGCAGAAATGGCTGTATTAATTCAGCCTTATATTATTAGTCAAGTAGCTGGAGTAATGTTTACTCGTAATCCTTTAGATGGTGGTGCAAAAATAATTATTGAAGCTCTGCCAGGAGGTGCAGAAAAAGTTGTGGGTGGGCAGTTTAGTCCGGTACATTTAGAAATTGTTTCTCCTGCCTTTGAAAGGGGGGATAAAGAAGGTATTCTTCCTTTGAAAGGGGGGAGTAAAAAGTTGATTCTAACTCAAACTTCAACCAATTTTAAACATCCTGTAGACGACGGGGTATTAAATCCAAAAGAAAAAGATAATAATCAATCTTTAGAGCAAGTAAAATCTCCTGATTTTTTACCTGCAGAAGTTATTGAAGAATTGGTAAATCAAGCAGAGGCTATTGAAGCGTTTTTTCATGGTTTACCCCAGGATATTGAATGGTGTTGGGATGGTGAAAAAATCTGGATTTTACAAAGTCGCCCCATTACTAATCTCAGACCAATATGGACGCGAACTATTGCATCAGAGGTAATTCCAGGGGCAATTCATCCTTTGACTTGGTCGATAAATCGTCCTTTGACTTGTGGAGTTTGGGGAGAAATTTTTACTATTGTTTTAGGGGAAAAGGTAGCAAAATTAGATTTTACTGAAACGGCAACTTTGCTCGGTTCTCATGCTTATTTTAATGCTACTTTGTTAGGGGAAATCTTTAGAATGATGGGATTGCCTGAGCAGGGTTTAGAGTTTCTGTTACGGGGGCAAAAAATGGGAAAGCCACCATTAGGAAAAGTGTTGCCTTCTTTGCCTGGTTTATGGCGGTTGATTAAAAAAGAAATGGTAGTCGATAGTGAATTTGAACGCGACTATTATCAAATTTTTATTCCTACTCTACAAATTTTAGAAAATAATTTCAAGCAAAATTCATCTCAGTCTTTATCAGAATTATTAGACCAAGCTAGACAAATTCAGGAATGGTTAAAACCGATTACTTTTTATAATATTTTGGGTCCGATAGGTTTGGCAATTAGGCGATCGCTCTTCCGAGTTTCTGAGGAATGGCTACCTACTGATACTGCTCCGGAAATTGTTTCAATTCGAGAATTACAAAAGCTGGCGGTTAAGTTAAAAATGGCAACTAATTCTGATGGAGAAATAGAGGCAGAGTTTGAGCAAAATCAGGAATTACAATGGGAGTTTCAGCAATGGTTGGAAAGTTATGGTTATTTGAGTGAGGTTGGTACGGATATTGCTGTTGCAACTTGGGGAGAAAAGCCGGATAATTTCCGTGATTTATTATTGGCAATGGCTCAGAATCAGTCATCAGTTATCAGTTATCAGTTATCAGTTAATACAGTAGAAGAGTCTTTAAATTTGTGGCAGAGGTGGCGACTGGGGCAATGTGCAAGACGTGCGAGAACTAAGGGTAAAATTGCTGAGGTTTATGGGAAGCTTTTGGCTTATTTACGATTGACATTTTTAGCCATAGAAAGTTATGGGTTAGAGGCAGGAATTTTTGAGCAAAAAGGAGATATTTTTTATTTGGAATTTGAGGAAATTCGGCAATGGATTTTATCTACAGTGGGTTTGGTTGAGGAAGGAAACCCAACAAAAGAATCTCCTCTAACTCCCCTTGATCGGGGAGGGATAACACAACCTCCTGTAGGTTTGGTTGAGGAAGGAAACTCAACAAAAAAATCCCCCCTAACCCCCCTT
>NZ_CEZPJD010000625.1:0-4850 GCF_983059655.1 Okeania sp. | reverse complement strand
CAACTATGGAACAAGATTTAATCATACAACAACAAATCGAACCACCAGTTTTAGTCCCCCCTTCCATTACCCCACCAACTATTCCAGATATACCAGTGCCAACAAGTGACCCACCCCTACCTCCGACAATACCAATTTCTGAAGTGCCATTTTTAGGCTCCCCTTCCATTACCTCACCAACTATTCCAGAGCCACCAGTAAATAACCCACCCCAGGGTGCGCGAATACCAACTTTTGGGGAAACCGACTCCCTAACAGGTGAAGTAGTTCATCGTTTTTGGGACGAACAAACTCAGTCTCACTTCTTTACTGCTAGTCAAGCCGAATTTAGCGATCGCGAAAACAACCCTACTCGCTATCGTTATGAAGGCATAGAATTTAGGACCCCATCTTCCGATATTACAGGAGCATTACCAGTGTACCGCTTTGAAAACCAACAAACGGGTACATTTTTCTACACCCTCCAGTCCCCAGACGAAATCACAAGTCAGTTTCCAGTGCTAGAAACTGATGGTATAGCCTTCTACGCTTTTTCCGAAACCACCGCCCCTGCTAATGCAGTTCCCGTTTACCGCTTTTTCAATGAAAATGCCTCTGCATCCACAGGAACCCCAGTACATTTTTTTACAGGCACGGAAGAAAACAAAGACAACGTTATTGCTAACGTTCCCGGTTTTACCTTTGAAGGACCTGGTTGGTATGCTTTCGAGAGCTAAAGTTAAAAATTCTTAGCTGTCTAAGTAGAAAGCGATCGCTCTATTCACTGCTCAAAATGTAGCATTGCTGAGGGGGCGAGATGAATATAAGTGGTAAGTTAAGTGGGAGTAGTCATCCTGCCTGTCTCCATCCTGCCTGTCCCGAAAATCTCAGAAACGGGAAAATCTCAGGAACGGGCAAGATGCCCATTCCACTTCCACAAGACTATTAAAATCATCCCACATTTATGAAACACCCAAAATATAGTTCCCAATAATTCTTTTCAATTCAACAGGAGCTTCAAGAGCGATGTTGCATCCGCAACGCTCCGCGATCGCCACCCCCATATCTGGACGAACCACCCACCACCACATTAACCTTTCCAAATAGCTCGGCGGTTCATCATTAGGACACCACTCAATAAAACCATCATTAACACCAACCATATTAGGAGAAAAATCATTAGCTATAGCAATGCGATCATCAAGCTTCTCAAATTGTATAGCAGTCGAAACAAAGGTTAGGAGATTTACAAAGGCTTAAACTCAGTGAGGGATTACTTTTAACTTTTGACTTTTGACTTTTGCCTTGCGCGGAGCGCTATAATACTGTAGAAATTGCGAATGCTGCAATCAAAATAGTAATTAGGAACCATTTATTTTGTATTAAAATAGAAAGATATGGCAAGGTCATTTCAGTTATCAGTTATTATTAGTTATCAGTACCTCTAGTTAAAGTCAGAGGCTTGAAATATTAAACTTTATTTTCTCTTGTTCGATTGGATATAGCGCAGGTTTCCTCGCCATCACTCAACCGCTTTTTTATCCTTAAAAAGACAGGCTTTAGACCGAATGAATTAATTATCAGTTATTAATTATCCATTATCAATTGGTAACTGCCTTTTTTTTTAATTGGGCATCAACTATATTAAAATTTATAAATCAACTCCAAAATTATTCTGAAAAAGTTATAATTATAGTCTCATAAGTATTGCTCTCTTCATCAGATAAATATTTCATTTGCTCAAGCAATACTACAAACAAAAGCTTTTTGATCGCCTATTATCAAAACATAACATAATTGATAACCGATAGCTATTCCAAAGTAACCAATAAACACAATAATAATGCTTCAGTCCATTCAACCACAGCACCATAAGTATCGCCAGTATGACCACCCAAACAACGGTTAAACCAAGCACCTGTCAACAGAGCGATCGCTATTCCTCCTATTGCCATCCCAGAAGCTACTAACCAACTTTCAGGGTTTAATAAAATTTGGATACCACTGATACTCAGTAATAAAAGTAAACTTTGGAGGAAATCCCAAATTGAATACTTTGCCTGCTTGTGAAATGCTCCTTTTCCAGTAGGTTTGAGATAGGGATATCGAGCGATCGCTACTAACTGTCCCCATCTCCCCCAACCTGCTACTCCCATTAATATTAAAAAACGGTCACTATCTAAATCTGTTAAAGCTGTAATTTTTAGTAACAATAGAGCGATCGCTGCCATTGCTCCAAAAGCTCCTGTAGCACTATCACTCATTACTTCCAATCTTCGTTTCTGGTCTGGCACTGCTAACCCATCAGCAGTATCCATCACCCCATCCAAATGTAAACCACCAGTTAAGGCAATTCCACATATAATCACAACCGCAGATCTGGTGAGTATAGGCATTCCTAAAACTTGTAACCCCAGATCGATTAGCCCAAGGATAGCCCCCACCATCAATCCTATCAAAGGAGCAAAACGAGCAATACCGTTAAAATCCAAGTTCCAAGTATGGGGAATTGGTAAGCAGGTATAAAATGCAATTCCAGCACTGAGCTTTATCAGAATTTTCCTAGTTACTTGGAGCAACATTTTTTACCACCAAAAATTTTCTGAACTTGGCTTTTTCTTGTTAACTATAATATCAAAAAAAATAATATTTGCTGCATTTATTTAAAATCAAATTAACAACAATAGAATAGAGTAGACAAAACTAATTTTGTATGGTAAAAAATTAGTATACGGTATATTTATGTATAAACCTCAAAGATTTCAAGGATACATAGTTAGATATACATAGTATGAGATGTATAAAAAATTCAAACTATAGATTAAAAGTCTAAAACTCTTACCCTAGACTGCCTGTTGTTAGATAAATCGTTCCCTTTTCCATGAAATTTTGTGCATATTTCAAACTGGATTTCCATATTATTGGTTCATACTCCAAGAAACTATGCCAGAATTGGAACAAGAATAGCACTATCTAAATAACTTCAGAACAGAAAAAATGTTCTGAGAAATTTCTATTAAATTCAGAGGCTTTTGCTATATGAGTTCCAATAATTTTGACCAGAGAGTATCTGCTCCTTGCATCATTGACAGTGGCATCGTTGTCAATAAACGTGATATGCAAAGACTGTTGATAGATTTAGGTAGAGTCCGCTATATCCATACTCAAGATGGCCAAGTTCAGAGCCGGGGTGAAGGATACATACTCGAAGTATTTGCGGATTGTCAAAGGTCAACTTTAGTTGCTAATCATTCAATATACTTAAATGTGCTTAGTTTTGATTATTTAGAACTTGGACAATCGTCAAAGAAAGAAACATACTTTGATTTAATTACTGAAGGACGTCAGTTAAGGCTAATTCCTTTGTCAAATCCTCTCACAGAACAAGCTCACAAAAATATAAATGCTGCAGCTTTTGACGCAGTAATGGATCAAGTGTTATCATCTAATTGGGATATGCAGTTTGATGATGATGATTGCCCCTTTTAATACAGATAAGGAAAAAAATAGGTTCATTAATGGATAATGGATAATTACCTCTCCCTAATAAGGTAGAGGATTGACGCGGTAGAGAAAAAATTTTTTTCCCCTTGAAAGGGTAAGTTCAGCAGAACGGAATTAGGCAGAGCATATAAATTTTTCTCAGTTTAGCGAAAACAGTTAGAATTTTTTAATTGCTAATACCTAACTATTATGTCCCAAAACTTTTCCTTTCATTATCAGGCTTGTTGTACTAACACAAAAGCTCGTGCAGGTGTTTTTTTGACTCCTCATGGTGGTGTAGATACGCCTAGATTTATGCCTGTGGGGACTTTAGCAACTGTTAAAACTCTCACACCTGCTCAGTTAGAGAAGGCTGGTGCGCAGATGGTCTTGGCAAATACTTATCATCTTCACTTACAACCAGGAGAAAGTATTATTGCTGGTGCTGGTGGGCTACATAAATTTATGGCATGGAATGGGCCAATATTAACTGATTCTGGGGGCTTCCAAGTATTTAGTTTAGGAGAAATCAGAACTATTAGCGAAACAGGCGTTCAATTTCGCTCGCCTCGTGATGGAAGTATTATTGATATAACTCCAGAGCGTTCGATCCAAATTCAGAATGAATTAGGAGCTGATGTGATTATGGCTTTTGATGAATGCCCCCCTTACCCAGCGAGTAGGGAAGAAGTGGAGTTGGCGACAAATCGTACTTATCGATGGTTGAAGCGTTGTGTTGAAGCTCATCAACGTCAGGATCAGGCTTTATTTGGTATTGTTCAAGGTGGTGTTTATCCCGATCTGCGTTCTGTAGCAGCAAGGCAGCTGGTAGATTTGGATTTACCGGGTTATGCTATTGGTGGAGTGAGTGTGGGAGAACCGGGCGAGCTAATAGATGATATAGTTAAAGTAACAGCTCCTTTATTGCCAGAAGATAAACCTCGTTATTTGATGGGAGTTGGCACTTATCGAGAAATGGTACGAGCGATCGCTTCTGGTATAGATTTATTTGATTGTGTAATTCCGACTCGTTTAGGACGACATGGAGTAGCTTTGGTAAGAGGGGAGAGGTGGAATTTGAAAAATGCTAAGTTTCGAGAAGATTATGCTCCTCTTGATGAATCTTGCCCTTGTTATTGTTGTCAAAATTTTAGTCGAGCTTATCTGGCTCATTTGGTAAGAGCTAAGGAGTCTTTAGGTTATACTCTATTGTCTCTTCATAATGTCACAGAGTTAATTCGCTTTACCCAGCGTATTCGAGATGCTATTTTGGGCGATCGCTTTGTTACGGAGTTTGGTGGTTGGCTTTGAAAAACAATTAATAATTAATAATTAATAATTAATAATTATTAGGGTTTGCTGAAAAAGTCTGATATTCAGGGGAGGGG
>NZ_CEZPJD010000624.1:0-4852 GCF_983059655.1 Okeania sp. | reverse complement strand
AACCATAATCATACTATACTCTCAATGTCAAATTTTTAATTGATGACACGCCCTAAGAATCTTCAGAAATTACATAAAAAACTGAGGTTGGCTCAAAAGTCCCTGACAAGAAAAACTAAGGGGTCCAATAACTATCAGAAAGCCAGGCTGAAAGTAGCCAGGATACACGCAAAAATTAAAGACTCAAGACTTGATAACACCCACAAGCTAACTACTCAACTAATTAGAGAAAACCAAACGATAGTAGTTGAGGACTTGGCAGTAAAAAACATGGTCAAGAATCATAAATTAGCTAGAGCAATTAGTGATGCCAATTGGGGAGAGTTAGTGAGGCAATTAGAATACAAAGCTGAATGGTATGGACGGGAATTAATCAAGATTGATAGATACTTTCCCAGTTCTAAACGTTGTTCTAATTGTGGTCATATAGTGGAGAAATTACCTCTAAATATTAGAGAGTGGGATTGTCCAGAGTGTGGTATTCACCATGACCGCGACATAAACGCAAGTATAAATATTCTGGCTGCGGGACTCGCAGTGTCAGTCTGTGGAGCGACCGTAAGACCCGAAGGGAGTAAATCCCGGAAGGCGGGTGCATTGAAGCAGAAAGCCCCTAGCAGTAATGTGAGGGA
Source organism: Okeania sp. (assembly GCF_983059655.1). NCBI lineage: Bacteria > Bacillati > Cyanobacteriota > Cyanophyceae > Oscillatoriales > Microcoleaceae > Okeania > Okeania sp. The sequence continues at coordinate 4,220 of NZ_CEZPJD010000624.1, read as the reverse complement.
ATCCCGTGCTGTCTCGTAGAGCAGCGTCGGGAGGATGTCAATCCTTGAGGAGTTACTTCAATATGGAAAAGATATCGACCATTAATCATGTGAATTGTGGTTAAAGCCATAGAAAAAATGAGAACTCCGCAAAGTGGTAAGGTTAGTTGCCATACCGGAAACTTTTGCTTCATCAAATACCTACCTCGTGGTTAAATAAATGTATTTTTTAGAGAGAGTTTCTACTAACTTAATTATTTCAATCCCTCTATTATTTATGTGGCTTTTCAATGAGGTGTCGTGACACTGTTTCCACAAAACTATTAAAATCATGTCGCATTTATGCAGTGCCTACTAAATTTAGCGATCGCCAACCAAAATCTCTAACCTTTCACAACTACTACCAAAATTTTCACTTTCTTCTCAGGAAAGCGATCGCTAATCATCAAAAAGTCGTTTCAAAGCAAAAATTAGACAAGAAGGATAAATATAGGTTTAACTTATCAAATCAGGCATGAAAATTGTTTATTCCAATTAAACAATTAAACATTCCAATTAAAAAAGCCCTGATTTTTCCCAAATCATTACAAAATATTTCACGAACTTGCGTTATTTCAGCGATTTGGTATCATATAGATACATAGTTTATTGTGCCAATGTTGTATTTAAAAATAAGAAATTTTCTCTAAAAAAAGCTACAACCTTCTATTTTTCGTCAATATAGGATGCAAAAATTTATACTTGCTCCACGGATGAATAAATCTCAAAAAAACAAATTTTGAATAGGTATCTGTGCTTAAGCAATTATAGCTATTGACAGATTTATTTTTTATATGGTAGCAAAATTTATCTTCAAGATAAAATATTCCATAAATGCCTAAATAATGCTCGATCTATAATTTTGTTCTTAGAGCGATCGCCAATCAAAATTTTTAATCTCAACTTAAAGAGGCGATCGCGCAAAATTATCGTGGTATTCAGAAAAATAGAACACAGTTAAAAACTACGATTCTTATAGAAAGCTTGCATCGAAGTTCTCTACTGTAGTTTAACAAAACTCAAACTTCTATAAAAAGCAGTCATATCATATTCGCTGGTATTGTTTGTATCAACCCAAGCTGAAATATATAGGATTTGCTGAAAAAGTATGAGTGATAGTGGTAGGAGCCAGAATTCATAATCCAGAAGTCAGGAGGAATGGGAATTATAGAAGAAGCAGTCAGAAGAATCGTAAAAGTGATTTTCTGCCCCTATCTTGCCGAAAATCCTAGATTTTTGAACCATTACCACCTAAAAGTTGGCACTACCTTAGTACCTGAAAAGGGTAAAACCTTTACCTGTCAAGACTTTGATATTTAATCAGCAAGCCCTATATAGAACCCATTTGGTATCTTTTATTGAAATACAAAGTATATAGGAAAACCGTTTTAAGGAGCCTAACAACTACAAGGATTCAGGAGACCGAAAAATCATGAAAAATGACTGCCAGAATCATAAAACCCAGATGGGTATTGAACTTGTAACTTCCGAAATAAATCCCAAATGGCTTCTATAAAAACAGCGATCGCTCTATCTTTAAAATGTTCTTGAAAATCAGCGATCGCCAAAAAATTAAATAGAAAAACGTAGTATTGAATTGAATATTGAACCCATTTGGTATCTCTAAAAAATTAGACGATCGCTAACCTCTTAAGCATCAATCGAATAAAACAAAGATTAATCTTAGCAGTAGCATTTTCCAGGGTTCTTTCAAAATTTTTGGTCAAGCTTTTACACCTCTCCATCCAGGAATTAGTTCTTTCAATGACCCACCTGGCTTTGATGGGAACAAACCCTGTTTTTCCTTCCTGTTTTTTCTGAGCCTTTGATGGTTTTGGTGATAGTTTCAACCGAATTTTGGTCATAATCCCAGGATAGATTTTTTTTAACTCCTGTATGATTTTTTCGGGGTGGTATCCATTATCAAGTAAAATAGTGATTTTAGGAACGTTTACAGGTTTGGACTTAAAGTAGTCAATATTCTCTGACAACATTTCAATTAATCCGTCATCATCAGAAACTGATGCTTTTGTGCAATGAGCAAAAAAAGGAAAGCCTAGACTATCTACTGCTAAGTGTCTCTTAATTCCATTAGTAGCTTTGTAGAAATAGAATCCCTTGGACTTGACACTAGCATTACAAGTATTTTTTACTGCCTGTGAATCAATGATTATTAAAGTTGTCCATTTGGCTTTTTTTTTACTTGTTGACGTACTTGACCATGTAAAACATCTCTAATCTTCAAGGGTTACCCCTTCTGCTCGCCACTGTTTATAATGCCAAAACACTGTGGAATAAGGAGGTAAGTCATTAGGTAAATCGGACCAATTACAACCATTCTTAAGTTGGTAGAGAACACCATCTAGTATTTGCCTTTTAGTCCATTTGCTTGGACAAGTTTTCTTCTTTTTTGGTAATAATGGTTCAATAAGAACCCATTCTTTGTCTGTTAAACTGCTTGAATATGGCATTTACCCAAATCTGTTTCTGATAATTGGCGTTGGCGGAGCCTAGCGGCAGCTATATCGCTACTTAACTAGCTACTTAAACTATATGCCTTTTCCTCAAAAGATACCAAATGGGTTCTATAGAGGAAATTTATAGCAGTTTTTGCTCATGTTGACTACAAAACTTCTGCCCTCTGCCTTTAAGCCAAAATGTCTGTATTCTATGTTCATGAAAACTGCTGTAAGTTTTTTTCATACCTTCCACCAAAGTTTTATCATCAAGCAAACACGATATTATTCTTCTACCAAAGGGAATAATTCTAACTGATAACGATACAAGGCTACGGGATGATTACCTGCCACAAAATAATCAGGGTCTTGAGGTGATAAATAAATAGCAGTTATCTGATTTGCCTCAATTATTTCTCCTTGATTTTCATCGATAATGTGATGATAATCTGTAGTTGTTTCTACCTCATTTAAGTAAATCATTGTCTCACCCTGAAATAGTTGCTGAGTTATTTCGCAGGTAATAAAATTATCTGGGTTTAATTGTTCACTTTCTCTACCAGTAATAACTGAAACTAACTCCAGATTATCTCGCAAAATAGTTGTCTGACGATTAGGATTATTTTGGTCAATTTTTACAGATAAAATTGCATAGTCGCCCAAAAGTGCTTTGCCAATATTTAATCCGTTAAATTCTCGATCTGCAATAACTGCTTCTGGAGGTAAGTATGATTTTTCAGTAGACCAATATATAGGCAAATTAATTAATTTTTGTTGGGATATTTCTTCGATATTCAAGTTTGGCTCGAACTTAATAAATCTAACTTTAAAATTTACTGATTTATCCAAATATTTACGATTATTTTCAAAACCTGGCGTAACAATTTCTGGGGCTAACGGTGCAACCATATCTATTAAAGTGCTTTTAACATTCCAATTTCCTGCCATCCAGTCTGGATAAATTAAGTCTTCTTTAGCAATGTTAATTGATGGTTTATTTTCCCAGTTAGGAAAATCATTAATTCTGGAAGTAAGTGTTCCTGCTATTGCATTATTAGCCCGAAGCAAAATAATTGTAATTAAACATAAGCTCCAAATTATTCGCCAGAAATTTTGATGATTTTTTCTAGATTTATGCATTATTATAGTCGAGATTATTTTTTTAATAATTTTCTAGTGCAAAAAGGCAGAAGGCAGGAGGCTTTAGTTATCTAGGATAGCAGAAGCTAGAAGGGAAGAAAGGTTATTGTCAAAGCTTTTTAACCTTTTTTATGGTTAGTTATTTCTGCCATCCTGCAATAGTGTACCATTTATACTAAATTGATAAATATTTGCTACAAATAGCTAGGATATTTTTTAGGAGTCAGGAGTCAGAATTCAGGAGTCGTATGGGAATATATTTAATACCATTTTTGATGTTGTAAATTATTTTTTTTCGTCAAATAGATTTTTATATAAAGTCTTTTTATGGCGCTTATTATTCGTAATATTCTTTTTTTTAAGTAGAACGGTGCAAAAAAACAGCAAGTTAGTAACGAAAAGTAAATGTGCCAAAAACTCTCTTCCCTTCTGCCCTCTGCGTCCTGCCTTTTTATAACGATAATTTTCAATGCCGACCTACTTATACTACCTAATAATTATACTCAAGTATCTTGATAATTTAAAAATGAACTTAAAGTAACACAGTCGCATTGTTCTTGAGATTCAAATAAGGCTTCTTCTGCTGCTAAAAACAGACTACTCGGT
>NZ_CEZPJD010000623.1:2586-4852 GCF_983059655.1 Okeania sp. | reverse complement strand
AACAAGCAGTTTTGCAAGTATTAGATTTGGGTTATCGGACTGGGGATATTATGTCCGAAGGAATGAAACAGGTGGGATGTAAAGAGATAGCAGAAGTGTTGTTGAAAGTTTTGAGTTAAGTAAATAGAGATAATTAGGGTTTGCTTATGGAAGTCTTTTTGCTAAGGCAGGGAGTAGGCAGTAGGCAGTAGCTAAGAGTCAAGAGTTGGGGGGAGTTGTAGAGGAGGTACTCAGAAAAATTATCCTTTGCCAACTCTGCCCCACTATACGCCAAAATACTCACTTTTTGAGCCTTATAAGGCGAAAATCAAGTACTTTTTCACGTTCTAAAAAGGCTAAAACCAATATCAGTAAAGACTTTGATATTTAATCAGCAAACCCTAATTATAGTTAGGTGAAATTATTATCTAGTATTTCAGACAGCAGGTTTTTAGGAAAAGCCTGCTTTATTAATTAAAACAACCTATATTTGTAAGTCCATAGCACTACGCAAATAGATTAGGATATTTACCCTCTACATTTCCTTAAAAACATAACTCTGACTATTCAACAAGTCAAAAAAATCATGAATTCTTTCTCCTCATCTCAACCTCAAACAAAACTACCAAACGGACCAAAAACACCAGTCTTCATTCAAACAATTCAAGCTCTATTAGATCAGTTTGGCTTGTTAGAAAGAGCCTATCAAAAATATGGAGATCTTTTCTATACACCTAAATCTTTTGGATTTCCGCCAATCGTAATTTTGAGTAATCCTGAAGCAATTGAACAAGTCTTTACAGCTCCTCCAGAATTATTTGAAGTGGGAGAAAAAACTACTCTTCCAATCAGAGTTTTATTGGGAGATAATTCTCTAGTTTTGATGGATGGTATTCAACATCAAAAGGCTCGTAAATTATTAATGCCTCCTTTCCATGGAGAAAGGATGAAAAGTTACGGTAATACAATTGTTGAAGTTACTAAACAAGTTATTAGTTCGTGGCAAATAGGTAAGCCTTTTTTCATCCGCGACTATACCCAATAAATTTCTCTGCGAGTTATCTTACGGACTATTTTTGGTTTAGATGAGGGAGAAAGATATGAGCAACTTAGACAAGTTTTGATTTCTTGGTTAGAGACTTTCAACTCTCCGTTAAAATCCTTTTTCTTGTTTTTTCCGGTATTGCAAAAAAATTTAGGTTTTTTGACTCCTTGGGGAAAGTTTGTCAAGCAACAGCAACTAATTCACGAAATTTTGCAGACGGAAATTTATCGCAGAAGAAACAACCCAGATACTTTGGGTGAAGATATCCTGAGTTTAATACTTTCTGCTAGAGATGAAGCTGGTAAACCAATGAGCGATGCAGAAATACGAGATGAATTAATGACTATGTTATTTGCTGGTCACGAAACAACTGCTAATAGTTTGGCTTGGGCTTTTTATTGGATTCATTATCTGCCTGAAGTTCGCGAAAAACTTATGGCTGAATTAAATTCTCTGCCTCAGAATGCAGATAGCAATTTTATTGCTAAACTACCTTATTTAAGTGCGATAGTTTCAGAAACTTTGAGAATTTATCCGGTTGTAGTTTTTGTTGGTCGCCAGTTAAAAGCACCCTTGGAAATTTTGGGATATAACTTTGAAGCTGGAACGTCTCTTTTACCTTCTATTTATTTAACTCATCATCGAGAAGATATCTATCCCGAACCGAAAAAATTTAAACCTGAACGCTTTCTAGAAAGACAATTTTCCCCTTATGAATATTTACCTTTTGGTGGTGGAAACCGTCGCTGTTTGGGATATGCTTTTGCTCTGTTTGAGATGAAGTTGGTATTAGCAACTATTTTATCCCAAGTAGAACTTGAATTATTGGATCGGCATCCGCTTAAACCTGTACGTCGAGGTATTACTTTTACTCCTAGTGGTGGGGTAAAATGTCGGTTAAAAAAACTCTCATCTAAGTTTTTTGCATTGCATATTTACAGGATTATTTAGGAATTTTGGATGTGTGGATTGATGGATTAGAGAATTGCCAGAGTTCCTTTTGTTTTTGAATTGTTTTTCAGTGAAGGAATTGATTATTTGCCGTTTCACTTTCTGTGAGGACTTGAGTCTCTACTATTGCGTATGTAGCAATAGAAATTTTTTCAACTTTTAAAAATATAAAAATTAATAACTGTGGAGGAGTCAGATTTTCCTGGTCTGGCAAATAAAAAAGACTTCTAGTTAAGTTTCTGTGAGGACTTGAGTCTCTACTATTGCGTATGTAGCAATAGAAATTTTTTC
>NZ_CEZPJD010000623.1:0-2486 GCF_983059655.1 Okeania sp. | reverse complement strand
ACTTTTAAAAATATAAAAATTAATAACTGTGGAGGAGTCAGATTTTCCTGGTCTGAAAAATAGAAAAGACTTCTACTTCAGTTTCTGTGAAGGCTTCACCTTATACTATTGCGTATAGCAAAATAGCTAATTTTTACCTTTTTAAAAAAAAATTATTAAATATAGGACTATATATGTGGAAAAAAATTGCCGAACATATCACTCAAGTAACAGCCGAAAATTTTGAAGTTACTAACCATTCTTCAGTTGGTGGAGGTTGCATCAACAGTGGTTATAAAATAACGAATGGCAGTTGCAACTATTTTGTCAAACTTAATCAAGCTTCCCAGATAGCAATGTTTGAAGCAGAAGCTTTAGGGTTAAAGCAAATGTATGAAACCCAGGCTATTCGAGTTCCGAAACCCTTATGCTATGGAACAGAGAGAAATAATTCTTATATAGTCCTGGAATGGCTAGATTTAGGAGGTGGCGGTGAGGATGGATCTTGGGAAGAGATGGGACGTAATTTAGCAGCTTTACATCACTATCAAGGTAAAAGTGAATTTGGTTGGGACATCAACAATACTATCGGTTCCACACCCCAGATTAATACTTGGAACGCAGACTGGGCAGAATTTTGGGCAGAAAACCGCATTGGTTATCAGCTCAAGTTAGCAAAACGTCGGGGTGGCACCTTTCGTCAGAGCGATCGCCTACTAAAAATTATCCCAGAGTTATTGGCAGGTCATCAACCACAACCTTCTCTGGTTCACGGTGACTTGTGGGGGGGAAATGCTGGAGTAACTGTTGATGGGGAGCCAGTAATTTTTGACCCGGCCACTTATTGGGGCGATCGCGAAGTTGATATTGCTATGACTGAATTATTTGGTAGTTTTCCCAGTGCTTTTTATCGTGGTTATAATCAAGCCTGGCCTTTAGATGATGGTTATCAACAACGGAAAAGTCTTTACAACTTGTATCATATTCTCAATCATTTTAATTTATTTGGTGGTGGTTATGCTTCTCAGGCAGAACGTATGATTGAGCAACTTTTATAGCGCTGTGCGCAGGCAACAGGCAACAGGAAGAATAAAAACCAGATAGTATAAGACTTTTAGCTATTGGAAAGTTCTTGTAATTTGTAGATAAGCCAGCGCACATTGCCATATCATAAGTTTTCTACTCAATAGACAGTAGTTTTTGGGTATTATTGCTAAAAAAAATACTCTAATTTACCGAATAATTAATAATTAAATAATTTATCTTGAAAGCCTCCCCTTTCAAAGGGAAAAAAATAAATTTTTTCTTTTTAGTCAATTCTCTTCCTTTTAAGGAAAGGTAATTAGGGTTTGCTGAAAAATTCTTATTGGTTAGGGTAGGAGACAGGAGACAGGATAAATGGGTACTTAGAGGAGGTAGAAGTAAGAATTGTAATAATTATTTTTATGCCTAACTATGCACCTAAAATACTCACTTTTTGAGAGTTTTAGGCTGAAAACCAGGTACTTTTTTCGACCCCAAAAAGGCACTTACCTTTATCTGTAAATACTTTGAGATTTAATCAGCAAGCCCTAATTATCAATTATCAATTATCCATTATCCATTAATGAACGGATTTATTTTCTTTTTGTGGAGTTGGAATTATGTCTTGAATTGGCTTTACCAAACAATTGGGTTTAAAGCCTCCCCTTTTAAGGGGATAATAAATAAAAATTTTCCTGTTCGTCAATCCTCTTCTTTTCAAGGAGAGGTAATTCTAAATTCGCGCATTCTAAATTCTAAATTCTTGAACAATTCTGGTAATCCATCTGGATATAACTTAGGATAAATAATCAGTAAAATAATGCCAATAATAGAAGAGATTAAGATGAAAAGAATTTGCCCATTCTGCATCCAAGTCAAGAAATCTAAAAATCCAAATTTTTTTGGTTTCTCGATTTTTGGCTGAGGGGATAACTTTGGTTGAGAAGAATTTGCTGTTACTTTTCTTTTTCGCTGAGGATAATTTTCTGTTACTTTATTTCTGATATTACTCTCATCACCCAATACATTTCCCACAACATTTCCATTTTTATTTTCAATCTTCCTGCTTTGATTATTGACAAATTTTTCAGCTATAGTTTGACTGCCAATAACATCATTATCATTAATATTTATTACTGAGTCAGTATAATTATTTATTATATAGTTTGTAGAATCTTGAGGCTGTACAAAATTCTTACTCCTATCTTTGTCTATTGCATCATCAATTAAACTCTGGATATTAACTTCATAATAGGGGGAATTACCGCATTCAATTGTCATTTTGCCATTATTAAGCCGTTCTTTTAATTTATCAAATTTGTAGAAGTGAGGATTCTGAGTATTTTTACAAGTTCTACAATTACAAGGGATTAATTTATTATATTTGAGTCGATTATTATAAGAACTATGAATTTCATCCAATTCGTGAGTCACAATAGTGATTAAATCCTGTTTTTGTTGCCCAGAAATTCTAATTTTTATTT
>NZ_CEZPJD010000622.1:0-4862 GCF_983059655.1 Okeania sp. | reverse complement strand
GAATCATTGATAATAATAATTCTACATTTTCTTGAGTAATACCTAAACGAGATTTGAAAACTCTAGCTTTATTTTTTCCGCTAGAATGTTCAGGATTTAAACAATAATTAGTTAACTTTTCCATTGCAACTTCCGCTTGCTCCCCGTTAGGCAATTTCATACTCTTACAGACAAGATAATTTTCACTCTTGATTTTACACCCTTCAACTAAGTCCCATTTCATCCCTGTTAAGTGGACTAAAAAATAAATTTTTGAAATAGCATTCAGCGGTCAGCTATCAGCTTCTCAAAGTGTATAATTAGAAAGTTTTATCTCCCCATAAAAGGCGCACCACTAATTTTTCAAATATAGTAGGGGACTTAAACTCTTGGATTTTTAGGCTGATAGCTGATAGCTATTTCAAAGACTTATCAACAGAAACCAAAGTATTAGCACAAATCACCCCAGAAGCAGCCACTGCCGGAACACCAATACCAGGCAACGTACTATCACCCACTCGATACAAACCAGGAATAGGAGTATGAGGCCCAGGGAAACTACCATCACCAGCAACAATAGCAGGCCCATAAGAACCTTGATAACGTCGTAAAAAGCGAGCATGAGTCAGAGGCGAACCAATTAACTCCAGAGTTATACGTTGTCGGACATCAGGAATAACCCTTTCCAAAGCCAAAAACAAAGACTCAGCCTTTTCACGTTTGCGCTGCTGATAAGAATCATCTTTTTGCCAACCAGAAAAAGATTCCAGAGTATAAGCATGAACCACATGATGGCCGGGAGGAGCAAGATCGGCATCCCAAACGGAAGGAATAGAAATCATACAAGTATTACCAGGAGTACTAATATCAACATTCCCATCCAGCACAACCACATGATGTCCCGTCAAACCTTCCAAACCATCGGCACGAATACCCAAATGTAAGTGCATAAAACTTTCTACAGCAGGAGTCGCCAGAGCAGCTTCGCGGTAAGAAGGCGGTAAATCTTCTAATTGCAATAACTTAGTGTATGTATCCCAAATAGTAGCATTGGAAATTACAATATTCGCCCTGACAACCTCATCCCCACTCAACCTCACCCCAATTACCTTGCCAGATTCTATTAATATTTGTTCCACATGAGCATTCAAACGTAACTCACCACCCCAACGTTCTAAACCTCTAACCAAAGCATCAACTATGGCACCACTACCACCCATAGGATATTCAACAACAGAATTAGAACGTTCTCCCAACATAAAGGCCACCTCTGGAGCAACAGTACCATCAGCTTTTAACCCAGAGAGGAGAAAACATTCCAAGTCAATTAAACGACGTACCCATGGATCTTGTACGCATCTGTCCATTATTTGTCCAACAGAACCCCCAATATCTCTGAGATAAGGCAGCAACTTCAGCAAAGATAGTCCATATTTTCCCAATAAAATAGGAATTAACCAAAAATCAGCTCTTAAAATTGTAGTGGGAATTTCTTTGAGACCGTTATATATTTGCAAGAGATGCTTTTGAAATTGTTCTAATTCTTGGGCACCTTGAGTTGTGAATTTAGCAACAGCTTCTATATAGGAGGACGCATCGGAATATATAGGCAAACTACCTTCAGGAAAATGATAATGTCCCAGAGGGTCATAGACAACCGTCTCAATAGATTCTCCCAAAATTTTTAGGACTTTTTGTAAAGGATTGAGACTATTGGGGTCAGCTAGTCCACAATAGAATGAGGGGCCAGAGTCAAAATGGAAACCTTGACGGGAGAAAGAGTGAGCAGCTCCCCCTGGAATAGCATGGCTTTCACAAATTAATACTTTTTTGCCATAGTAGGCCAGCATTCCTCCAGCAACTAATCCTCCAATGCCACTACCAATGACAATTACATCAAAATTTTTCATATTAAACAGTAGGGAACATTCAATAATTAATAATTAATAATTAATAATTAATAATTACCTATCCTTGAAAACAGATAGGATTGACTCAAAGGAAAAATTTCAGTATTTCAAGCCTCTGCCTTTCCTACGGAATGCTGTGCAAATAGCCAGAGGAACTGATAACTGTTAACGCAGTTTCTCTGGAGGAGGCTAACTGAAATGACATAACAGAGGAGATGTCTATTGAACTCTTAACAATTTTCTACTGTAGCAAACTAACTGAATTAATTACAAATTTGCTCTCTATCCTAATAGAATTGACGACTATATTACTGTTGTATTTCAAACAATTCTATAACTACAGCAATATAGTATTTTAAATAATTTGTTAATAATCCAATAGTAGATTGGAAAGTGAAAAGCTTGAGCAAAAAATGAGGTCCAAAGCCTCCACTTTTTAAGGGGGATGAAAAAATATTTAGTTCAGTATTTCAAACCTGCTGCTTTAGTCGGAGGTACTGATAACTGATAACTGATAACTGATAACTGAAATGACTCCTATTCTATGACTTCAAGATATTTTATGCATAACTCAAATAGGACTACTATATAATTTATAGTGTTCTTATTCTTATCTATGACTAAGTAGGTCGGCGGAAATAACTGACCAGTTACAAAATCCTAAAAAAATTACAAGTCAATACTTTTAACTTTTAACTTCCGCGTAGCGGTACTAAAGCTAAAGTAAGCATTCAGCCGTCAGCTATCAGCTATTAATCTTGGAGAAGGTAAAAGTAACCTTTGAAGTTGAGAAAGAATAAAAAGTTACTAGCAAAGTATTCTTTCTAAGTCTGAGAAGTAATTATTCATTACTTATTGCTGTTAACGTAGTTCCGACCTAGGAGGCTAGCTGACTGGCGCAGCATTCCGCAGGAAATGCTTACGAGCTAAATCAAACACAGAATCTTGAATTATCGAATAAAATCCTATTTTTGATAAACACAATTTGAGTATGTTTTTTTTGCCAAAACTGATGTTTAAGAGCTGACTATTATTCAGTGAATCATTTTAAATTTTCAATGACTTAAACTTAGAAAAAAAATGCAGATTATTCAGGGATAAAAGGTATGAAATCATTTTCAATTATAGATACAGTAGTTAATGAACTTAAAAAAGATGCAGATTTAATCAGAATCAAGAAAGTAATTTATTGTGCCTGCGAAGGCAGATGGGAAAATGATGAAGGAAAATTAGAAGAAATTAATTTGAAAGAATTAATAGAGGAACTATATCAAAAAACCGGAAATATAGAGACCTTAGATCATCGCTTATCTAGAATAGTTTCTAAAGTTAACAAAAAAACAGAATATGGTTTATTAGCACAGAAAATTATTGACAGTGTAGGTAAACTATATCCTGAAGAAGAAGACATGACAATTATGGAATCTAGTCCTATTTGGGAGCTACAGGGAGATTCCGGCGAGCAAACTGTTCTTAAAGAAAGATTAGTAGTAGAAGAACATTATGAAAGAGACCCGGGAAAATTGTTTGATGTCCGGCAAAAAATTATGGAAGGTACTAATCCATTAAAGGCAAAAATTCTAATTTTTTCAATCGTAGAACATCAATTTAATTTTGGAGAAAGAGATTGGTTATTGTTGAAAACAAAAAACTTAGACGGTCTAATCAGGCAAATATTTAATTTATGCCTATCTATTACAGATTTAGAATCTTCTTTATATAGTACTGCTAATAATTTTGAAGAACCAGATGAATATACTCAAGTAGCCAATGTTATTATCAATGCTTTAAATACTTGTTATTCAGCAAAAGTTATTCTACCTACAAATAGTAAAGTACAAGTTGAATATTCAGAACAAAAAAACAGCGGTTTAGAAAATAACAGCGGTTTTAAGAAAGGTGAAATTACCAATAGTGAAAGCTTCACTGAAAAATCATCGTCTACAAATTCATTTGTAGATTCCAAAGCAGAAAGAGACCTCCAAAGTAATAACCAACAAGAAGAAAAAAACTATACTGATGGAACTGAACCACAACAAACAGTATCTTCTGTTGACATTGAACCAACAATAGCTAGTCAAGGTCAAACAGGTTCTATAGAAAGAAAAAATATACTAGATTCAATCAAACAAAAGTTAGAAATAGAGCATGAAATTTCTACATTAGTAAATCAGAGAGTAGATACTGTAATGAATACTGTAGAAACACAATTTATTTCCTTAGAAGAAACCTTGAATCAACTTTTACAATTTGAGCCAGAAGAACAACGTTTATTATTTAAATATACAGCTTTAGAAAATTTAATTAGTAGCATACAAGATAAGTCCATAAAATTTAAGGAAATTCTCAAACAATTAGAAATAGAAGAAAGAAAAAAACTTAACTTAAGTAACTCTAGTAATATGACCGCCCCAGAACTAGAACAAACAAAAGAAAATGTTGATGCTCATCAACAAAAAGTTCTAGAATTAGCAATCCAAGGTAATCCAAAAGCAGTAGCATTATTAATTAGTCAATTACTTCAGCAACAAGAAATTAAAGTAATAGCTGGTAGAAGAAATGGTTGGTTACATCTTATTCTAGAATCAGACCAAATCCCAAATCAAGATATAGTAACTTCATTAGTACAACAAAAAATCGCTAGTTTGAAATCAGAATCTCTAAAAAATGTCAAAATTCATGGTAGAAAATTAGGAGATAAATCAGTTGCTTGGACACAAACAATTGAATGCTAAAATTTTTTTATTAGCAGTAAGGAAGAAGGAAGAAGGAAGAGGAAAGAGGGAAGAAGGAAGAAATAAAAATGTTGTTTTGTCTAAGCTTCATAGCGCTTTTTATTAAACATAGAATACAAGGATTTTTGCTTAAAGGCAGAAGTCTTGTAGTGTACCTTTGTGAAAACCGCTTTAAGTTTTTGATATGGCACTACGCAAATAGGTTAGGGCAATTTTAACGAAGTCAGAAGTCAGAAGT
>NZ_CEZPJD010000621.1:1623-4867 GCF_983059655.1 Okeania sp. | reverse complement strand
GATCGCAAATTTTGTACAAAAGGAAGCAATCTCGCACCACCCCTGAGATTGCTTCCTTCAACTCCATCCCAGTCGCAATTACCGAAAGTAACTAATCATCTGAATTTGATACAAAACTCTGATTCGTAACACCTGACTCCTGACCCCCATATCTCTCGCATAAATAATTTGACATTATCTCCCCTACCAATTTATGACCTTCTACATTCCAATGACCTCCACAGGGAAGTGCATTATCAAAACCATGGAGACATTTACCTGTTTTTTTAGCCTCATCCCAAATAGGCCCAGCTAAATTATAGACTGGTATATCTTCCTCTTTCCCAAAATTTTTCAGTCTGGTATTTGGGTAGAATAAATTTGACACATTTAAAATTTTTTTCAAGTTATCACGCTCTTGAAGATCGGGAAGTACTTGAGAAGAATGACTAACTGTCATGAGCATAAAATCTGCATTTTTTTCATGTACTTCATCTCGCATTAACTTAATCAAACCCTCAGTTACATCCCAAGCTTCTTCCCAATCAGAATTAGGTTTTGGTTCCTTATAAAAATCTATATTAATTGCATTGTAATCCTTGTTATACTGGCGGCGTTTAGCATCAATATCTACTTTTCTAATTAACTGTAGAATTCGAGAATTTTTTATGAACCAATATGGTAGGAAATCTACCAGAGAAAAAGCATAACGATTTCTCTGCCAAAACTTCAAATTTCGGAATGACATATCTGCCACAAGTTGCCCATCTTGGTAAACAAAATAAGGGCGTAAATGGTCATGTTCTAGAGGACGATAATTGTTACTAAGATCGTTACCTGGATAAAAAGCTAAAATGACTAAATCTGGTTGATAATCCCAAACGTGGTGTCTTAAAGTCATTAATTGTTGTGCTGTTCCATAACCATTTACCCCAAAATTCATTACTTCTACTTTTCGGTTTTTCAACACAGAGCATCGTTGTAATTTTTCTTCCATAATTGCACTATATGTATCTTTTAATTTGACATTAAGTGCTTCTGTAAAAGAATCTCCTAATAAAGCAATTCTTAATCCATTTTCTGGTTTATTTTTACTCCGTTCATAATCGCGAAATCCTGCACTATTCATTATTATTTCAGAAGGGATACCCTCTTCCTGCCAAAATCCTTTGCCATTAGGTTTTCCTGCCCAACCTCTGTACATATCTTTGAAAGTATGGAGAGGATTTAGAGATCCATCTATTCTTAGTGGCGGATACTCAATTCCTGCTATTCTTAATCCTATTTCACTTACTGTCAGAGTAAATATTAATGTACCCAATGTTAATCCTAAATTGATGGCTAAATTCTTGAATTTTTTCATTCTATTGGAGATTTTTTTGTTAATAAAAAGTCTTTTGGTAAGGGTAGGAGTCAGGAGTCAGGAGAATTATAGACAAGGAAGTCAGAATTCAGAATTCAGAATTCAGGAGTCAGGAGAATTATAGAGAAGGAGGTAGGAAAAATAGTTCTTTGATTTTTCTGCCCTTATTTGCCCAAAATACTAACTTTTTTGAGCTTTTTAGACCAAAAAGTTGGCATTTTTTTCGACCTAAAAAGGCTAAAGTCTTTATAAGTGAATGCTTTGAGAGTCGATCAGCAAGCTCTAATTAATAGCTAGAGTGCGTGTTAATTATTCTTATGTTTACTACTCCCCACACTCCTCACTCTCTCTACTCCCCCACTTCCCCACTCCCCTATATAGCAGTCTAAGCAAAGGTTCGGACATTTATAAATGCTCAAACCTAAACAGGGATTATTTTTGACTTTTGACTTTTGACTTTTGACTTTACAACTTGCGCGTAGCACTATAACCCTTTACATAAATTTTCCGCAATAATTTCACCTGCCAATCTATGTCCTGTAGCATTCCAATGTCCCGTACACATTTTCGTATTTTTAAAACCATGAAAACAAACCGGATTTTCCCGAACATAATTATCAAAAGGTTCAACTAAATCAATCACAGCAAAACTATGAGTTTCTCCTAAACTTTTCAGTCTTTTCATTGGATATGACCAGTCTTGAATATCCATGATTTTCATATATTCTTCTCGCCATTCTTGATTAGGATGAACTTGCATCGAAGTCATCACTGTAGCTACTTGAAATTCTGCACCTTTTTCTTGTACTTCTTTTGCCATAATTCCGATTAGTTCATCTGTAATTTTCCAAGCTTCTTGCCAAGCAGTATTCAGTGGCTCTCTAAAATTATTTGCTTGTAACTTTTCAAAGTGTCTTGCAGCATTTTTCTTCCTTTGGTCTGCCTCTACTTTTTTGATAATCTGTAAAATTCTGACATTATTTATCAGCCAAGTCGGTAATTGATCGACTGTGGTAATCATGTAGCGGTTTGCTTGACTAATAGTTAGCTCTCTAAAAGATAAATCTAATTCTAACTTCCCATTTTCATAAACAAAAAAAGGTCGATAATGGTTATTTTCTAACTGTCGAGAATTATCCGTAACATCATTGCCCATAAAAAAAGCTAAAAGCACAATATCTGGCTGAAAATCCCAGACTTTTTCTCGGAGAGTTAATAATTGTTGGGCTGTACCATAACCATCCACTCCAAAATTAATTACCTCTACTTTTTGACTTTTTAAATCGGCGCATTTTCCCAATTCCTTCTCCATTACTGCCATAAAAGTTTGCTGATAAGAAACCTGCACTGCTGAAGTAAAAGAATCTCCAAGTACAGCAATTCTTAGAGTATTTTCTGGTTTGGCTTTAGTAATTTCTGTTCCTCTAAGACCATGACTATTAAACTCTAAATAAGCCTTTCCTTCATTCGCCCACCAACCAGAAACATTTGCTTTATATTCCCAACCTCTAACTGGATGAGGAATAGTATGAAATGTAGGATAAAATTCTGCATGAGTACTTTCTGGCATTTTTCTTAAACCCTCCAAACCAGCAATTCTTACTCCTACTTCAGCGATCGCTATTCCCGCAAATAAACTGGCAAAAATCATGGTAAGATTTACTGCCAAAGCTCTTAACTTTTTCATTCTTTAAGCTAAAATTTTTTTATACTTTAAATTATTTAGGTTGGGTTGAGGAACGATTTTCGGAGCTTATCCCCAAGATAAACCCAACTTTTCAGTTATTAGTTATCAGCACCTCTAGCTAAAGCCTTCTGCTGAAAATGTAGAATATTCTCTTTTTTTTATTCCCTGAAAATGGGAGGTTATTTACCAAAAATTTTCGGTCATTTCAGTTATCA
>NZ_CEZPJD010000621.1:0-1523 GCF_983059655.1 Okeania sp. | reverse complement strand
ATTCCCTGAAAATGGGAGGTTATTTACCAAAAATTTTCGGTCATTTCAGTTATCAGTAATCGGTACTTCTAGCTGTTTGCGCAGCATTCCGTAGGAAAATATTCTGCTGAAAATGTAGAATATTCTCTTTTTTTTATCCCCTGAAAAGGGGAGGTTATTTACCAAAAATTTTCGGTCATTTCAGTTATCAGTAATCGGTACTTCTAGCTGTTTGCGCAGCATTCCGTAGGAAAATATTCTGCTGAAAATGTAGAATATTCTCTTTTTTTTATCCCCTGAAAAGGGGAGGTTATTTACCAAAAATTTTCGGTCAAGTAAGAGAAGTGTAGTAAGGTTCAACAAAAAAACCTTTTCTTTTCTTCTTTACTGCCAGCATAGTCAGATTAAAACAACGTATAGATAAACGGCGCAATTACAGAAGATTGACTCAGAACAATCAAAGCTCCTAACAAAACTAAAGTAATAATCAAAGGTAATAACCAATATTTTTTCCGCTCTCCCATAAAACCCCAAAGGTCTTTAAGAACGTCTAATATTCCTTCAAGCATTTAAAAAGGTCGCTCCATACTTTCTCTAGTTTTTAGTTGACTCATCACTCGATAAGTTGAAGTTTCAGTATTCAATTGTCGCTCCATTGGGTCTTTTTTAAACATTCGCATAATCAAACCCATTGGCATTACTACAAGATAAAATACTAACCCCATCCATAGGGGAGTCATTATTGTACTCAGAAAAATTCCCACCCGCATCCAAAACTTATAGACAGGTTCCAAAGTAGGGGGTGAAACAACTGCCAATACCAATAGAGGAGTAGCAATTACCCAAGGCCATGCGGGCGGAGGCCAATGTCTGTGGAGTAACGGTAGTAATAGACCAAATAAACCGCCAAAAACACCACCTACTATTAGACCAAACTCCCTGAGACCCTTTTTGTCAATTTTCGGTATCTCGCGATCACTCATTAGTTATCCATAAATCAATATTTTGTTAACTTTTAACTCGTAGCAGAAAAGTTATGAAAAGTCAATCTAGGTTGGCTAGAACGGTAGTGATACTTAACAAATATTTGTCAATGTTAAGTGTTCTTCCTTGGAGATGCTCGGCAAACTGGCTATTCTTCAACCTTCTCTATAAAAACTAATCAGCCATATTTTTATTCTTTTCACTTACCACAAAATTGTCAATTTATCAAACTGCCGAAAAGTTAGGAGAGAAAAATTAGTCATTTATGGTTGAGGAACACTAGACTATTTGCTTCTCAAACAACGAAATAATAAGTATTTACAGCGTCAAAATTCTTTTAAGCAATACTTACCCTTGGATTTTCCACTATTTATCGTATCATACAACGGAGGAAAACAGCTAAAAACCTTGAAACTTCGTGAGCTGTATCAGAGAAATTTTATGTCTTTTTGTCAGGAGTTGATGACAAAGTTAAAAATTTTCAAATGAAAAGACTAAAAAGTATAAGTAAAGCTTAGAGTAATAACTGATTTTGAGAGATAGTAGTTTTTGTAGCGATC
>NZ_CEZPJD010000620.1:0-4877 GCF_983059655.1 Okeania sp. | reverse complement strand
CCCTAAAAGAGAGAGGATTGACAAATAAGAAAAAAATTTATTCTCTTGATCGATTTGATATGGCGTTTCGGCTGTCGCCGACATGAAAAGCGGAGCGGCTCTGCAAGAGCTAGTTTCTTCGCCATCCCACCCTACGGGAAGCTGCGCAATTTCTGTCCGGAATGCTCCGCAAACATGTCGGCGACAGCCATTAACGTAGTTATGCGCTAGCAAAACGACCGCTGTCTTGGTCGAATGGAATAGGCTGTAATTATTAATTGTTCGGTAACAAATATTTCTCAAACTGATATTATGCCTCAACTACCATACTTTTGATTTTTGACTCTTCAGAATTAATCGTCATTGGCGATTTCCACAAGCGATCGCCCTGTATCAAAGTATGTATTCTCCAACGATCGGCAGTTTGAGGATAATCGCTACGATAATGTCCACCTCTGCTTTCAGTCCGCCATGCAGCACTTTTGAGAGTTAAATAACCTAGATCCAAAAGATTGAGCGTTTCTGTAACCATCCGCAACTGTTGTTCAGCATCAGTCGAATTTAACTCTATCATCTGGTTAGGTAATAGATTTGTTAAAAATTGAACTACATCCAAATCTGCCAAACTTTCTCGCCAATTATTAATTTTATGCAACGCCCTATCTAACAATTCTCTTTCACGAGAGATACCAGCACTTTCCCACATTAAACTTGGTAACATTTGGCGAACCAATTCTATCTGTTCCATATCCCCAATCCAATCAAAGTCTACCTGCGATACCTGAGAATTAGGTGCAACTAAATTTGGCTGAATTTCAATACGAGATAGTTGAGAAGCAAATACTAAACATTCTAACAAAGAATTACTCGCCAAACGATTTGCTCCATGCACCCCTGTACTTGCTGTTTCTCCAACAGCGTAGAGTCCACGAATTGAGGTTTGACTCATTAAGTCGCAAGCAATTCCGCCCATCCAATAATGAGCAGCAGGAGCAACCGGAATAGGTTCTTGAAAAACATCAATACCCCATTGTTTGCAGACATTGATAATATTGGGGAAACGATAACTAATGCGGTCGGGAGTAATAGGTCGCAAATCTAAATAAACATGAGCTTGGGTGGGGTCATCTGTAGTTTTTTGCAAGTGATGAAAAATAGCTCTACTGACAACATCTCTTGGTGCTAACTCTCCAGCAGGATGATATTCAAAAGCAAAACGGTTTCCACGAACATCAATTAGATGTGCTCCTTCTCCCCGCACAGCTTCACTAATCAGAAAATGAGGAGCGCCTGGTTTAGTTAAAGCAGTAGGATGAAATTGGAAAAATTCCAAATCTCGTAAAACAGCTCCCGCACGCCAAGCTATTGCGACTCCATCTCCGGTACTCACTTCCGGGTTAGTTGTTTGAGCAAATATTTGACCGCCTCCACCTGTTGCCAGCACAACTACAGAAGATTTTAACCACTGAATTTTACTTTGATGAAGAAGACTAATACCTTGGACGCGATTTTTTTGTGGAGTCAGCCATAAATTTAATGCTACTGCCTGAGAAATCACTTGAATGTTTTGCCGTTCCAAAACTTTTGCTGCGAGTGTATCAATAATAGCTCGACCTGTAGTATCTGCAGAGTGAAGTACACGAGGATGTGAGTGGGCAGCTTCTAAAGTCATTGCCAATTTTTCTCCTTTGCGGTCAAAAGCAACACCCATTTCTACTAGATGAGCGATCGCTTCTTCTGCACTTTCCACCATAAATTTTACGGATTCGGGGTCACACAAACCTGCACCAGCTTTGAGGGTATCTTCTAGATGCAAATTCGGGTTGTCGGACTGGTCAATGGCCGCAGCAATGCCTCCTTGAGCGCAGTTACTCGAACCCATATTTATGACACCTTTAGTAACTAAACCAACTCTAAGATGAGTAGGTAAACAAAGTGCAGCATAAAGTCCTGCGGCACCCGAGCCTACTACTATAACATCAAAGTAAGGAGAAATACTTGGAGATTGTAATCTTGGCATTTGTATAAAATTACTTATTTGATATAGAATAAATCAATGTACAATTTTGTTGAGCAAAGCTTTTCTATAAGAAATTTTAGATAAATATTTATAGATAGCAATAGACCATCCCCTCCAATTAAGAGGGAACGAGAAAAATGTTTGCCCATTATCTACAGATTAGGGAGATTATAATTGCTTTCTCAAAAATCAGCTACTTTTTTACAATTTTTTCGGTTATGAATCAAAAATTGTTTAGAGTAACTTATATTTATATTCAGAGGTTATTATGTTTCGGTTTGAGTTTTGATATCAAATCCGTTCCGTTTAATTCGGTATAAAAAAATATTCTATCTTCACTCAGAGCGGAAAGAATTCTGATTTCTCTTCTCTTCTGTTTGCGTAGCATTCCGTAGGAAATTTTGGATTCTGATTCACTATCTTATTACACCGATGCTACCGGATTTGATATTAGCTGTTTAAGTTTTAACTCTAACAGTATGTGAGTAAATACAGCAAATTTCAAGATAGTAAGGTACTATTTAAGGTGTATCTATAAATTTTTATTCCCTATTCCCTCAAAGCATCAAACTTTGTAACTTATCAACTCGAAAAATGCTGTAATTGTTGAAGCTTATCATCAATACAGTGTTGCAGCCTAACTTAGTTTTCAATACTGAAAAATCCTACTTTATAGAAGCCATTTGGTATCTATTAGACATCTCCAGAAAAGAGGGAGTAGGCAGTAGGGAACCCACCCCCAACCCCGACCGTGGAGGGGAAATAATTGATAATTTATGTTTGAGAATTGATTTTATTTTTGATTTTTACGCCTATGTCTATTTAAGAAGTTACAAGTTCAATACCCACCTGGGCTTTATGATTCTGGCAGTCATTTTTCATGATTTTTTGGTCTCTTGAACCCTTATAGTTGTTAGGCTCCTGAAAATGGCTTTCCTAAAGCTTTTCTATTTCAATAAAAGATACGCTTAGGGGTTCTATAACAGTCGATCATCTTCTACAGTTCAATCGTAGAAGCAATAAATGCACCACGTTCGGCCATTTTATATAATCCGATATGGTGTGATACTTTTTGTGGATGAATAGCGGTTTTTGGTAAACCTTGTTCTTCTGCCATTTCTGCTGTGAGGTCAAAGGTAGCACAACCTTTTTCATATACAGCCACATTTTTTAAAGTAGGCACTAAACCATGATTACGAACCGACAGAATAGTTACAACAAAATCCATCACACATATATCAGTGCAAATTCCCACCACAACTAAGACTTCCAGTTTGTATTGATTTATCCAGTTTAACAATACATTACGCTGAGTATTAGCCTCAATAGAACCGATAAATCCATTAATACAGTCCTTGGGAACTAATGTTGTTAGGTGATTATCGTATAACCATTTAAGTTCTGGGACAAGCTCTTCTTCTCCAGTTCCCTTTTCACAATGAGGGGGATAAGGAGGTTCTGGTTTTCCTGGTTCATGGGTATCTAAAAAGGCTAAAACTGGCCAACCTTGTTCAACAAAAGTTCTTGCTAGGCGATCGCTTTCTGAGACCATAGTGGTAATTTGTTCGTTGGGTACTTGCGGTGCTAAGGGGCCACACCCAACAGTGCAAAAACCATTAATTACATCTACAACAATTAATCCGGTAGAGCGATCGCTAATAATATAAGATTGTGGATCGATTGGTAAAGCTGCTTGAATAGTTGCTAAGGCAGTATCAGAAGTAGCGAGAGTTGTTGTCATTGTTCTTTATTAGTTAAAATATTTTCTGCCCAAATGGCATTATTGGAGTTTTCCTTAAAGGTTTTGGAACTGATTTATTTTTAGTTGATGAAATGGCTTTGTTGTCAGGAAAAAATTCTAAGAAATACACTCTATTTCCAGGTCTCAATATATTTGCAAAGGCTTTCCATTTATACATAACAAAAAAGATTGTTTAACATACTGCAAAATCTGTATACTCTCTTAGATATGGTGCATGATAGGCCAAAACAATATCTTGTGGAGATACACCGCGCTCAACTAAAACATTGGCAATGCCAACTTCTGTACCATCATTTTGAATCCAAATCTTGTCACCTTTAAGGTCAATATGAATAGTTGAACCATAAATACGGCGATGTTTATTCCATCCTGTATGGACAAGTTGATAACGGTCTCTTTCTGTATCAAAAATTAATTCCACTTCTACTTCACCATAAGCAGGTTTGTGGCTGCTGTATTCGGTGAGAATTTCTTTGACAAGATGCCGATATTCGTCTAGTTTTGCCATTGCAAAATTTCCTCATTCACTGAATCGAATACAATCAATTTTAATTGATATTCTTGGCTAATAAGTTGGACAAACGACGAGCAAAGAAAGTCTCATAAATTTCAACAGGAATAGCCAGGTATAGTATTCGCCCTGGATCTTCTGCATGAAGAGCAAAGCGATAATTCAGGAATTGTCCCAAAACTGTGTGAAATTCAGAAACAGCCGAAGGCTTGAGAAAAGTTTTAATTTTAACTGCTATTTTTCTTCCATCCTTTTGTGCTGCTAAAAGTCTTTCTGTTGCTTCATAAAACCGATATAAAACGTCATAATATGATATTTTACTGTTTACTTCCTGCTTTGCTGACGCAACGCTGCGCGAACAACTGAGGCCGTCGGCGGTTACTCATCCACAAGCATTCACGGTCAAGCCTACCGCATCTCTCAAATTTATACTGGCGTTTAAATCTCTATCTATTGACCTACCACACTCTGGACAATCATAAGTTCTCAGATTTAATGGCATATCTTGAACGTGACCACAGTTTGAGCAAGTCTTTGACGATGGAAAAAATCTATCAATGACTACCAACTCAGATCCGTACCATTGACACTTGTATTCAAGCTGT
>NZ_CEZPJD010000619.1:0-4880 GCF_983059655.1 Okeania sp. | reverse complement strand
AATTAATTAGTGCCTCCAAGAACTATTTCTGGAAATTTTGATTGAACTTCTGTAAATGGCCGTCTTCTTCCCTCTTCTTGCCAATAGTTAATTACCTCAGTCGCTTGATTGAGAAGATCGACCCGGTCTGATTCATTAATCCAATGTTTGGCTTCTATTTCTTTTCTTAATTCTTCCCAAGCATCATTGCGAGGCCAGAAAAAGTAACAGGTTAAGGGGCTAGTACCATTTCCTACCACTTGATCTACTGCAAGTGCTACATTATCTTCTAACCAAACTACTTTAAGTATAAATTTGGACAATTTACCTCCAGAGCCAATATTAGGCTAATTTCAAAACTTTGCACAATATTTAATCTTACCACGGAAATTGAGTGATGGACAAAGCAATTTTAGTTTTTGATATTGATGGTGTAATTAGGAATGTTGGAGGGTCTTATCGACGGGCGATGGTGGATACGGTACAGCATTTTACATCTGGCGCTTTTTGCCCCACTTTGACAGATATTGACCAACTCAAATCTGAGGGTATTTGGAATAATGACTGGGAAGCTTCGCAAGAGTTAATTTATCGGTATTTTGAAGGCCAAGGTCAAAAAAGAGAGGATGTTGGTTTAGATTATCAAAAGTTAGTGGCTTTTTTTCAGTCTCATTATCGGGGTCCCAATGAAGATAATTGGACTGGTTATATTTGTACCGAACCGTTGTTGGTAAGTTCTGGTTATTTTCAGAGACTGACAGCAGCAGGACTTTCTTGGGGATTTTTTAGTGGGGCAATGCGGGCAGAGGCTGCTTATGTCTTGGAAGGTAAGTTAGGGTTGAGTTCCCCTGTAGTCGTGGCAATGGAGGACGCTCCCGGAAAACCTGACCCCACGGGGTTATTTGCAGTATTGGAAATATTAGAAAAACAGCATGGTTTAGCGGAAAATCTACCAGTGATTTATGCTGGCGATACAGTCGGAGATATGTATACAGTGGAGAAGGCTCGTCAAGCGATGCCGTTGAGAAATTGGGTAGGTGTTGGTGTGTTGCCTCCCCATGTACAGGAAAGTCAGACAAGACGAGAGACTTATAGTTCAAAACTATTGGAGGCTGGGGCAAAAGTGGTTTTGAGTAATATTGAAGAGTTGTCTGAAGAGGCGATCGCTCGGACTTTGAGTAGAGGTTAATATAATTTCAGCTTATAGCGGTTTTCACTCATGTTGACTACAAAACTTATGTCCTCAGCATAAGTGCTTTTAAATCAAAATTTATGTATTCTATGAAATATGAAAACTGCTATAAATACAGAGATTGAATCAGTTAACTGATACAGTACATTTCATCACACAAACTAAGCTAACAAATCATCAATAAATAAGTCTATTTTCTTTTGAGAAAGATGTTGCATCACAACAATGTGAGCTAAAGAACCCTGAGTAGCTAATTGCCACTTCTGACAAATCTTAATTGATGGCTTATCAAATACAACCGTAGTTGAAAAATCATTTAAAAAAGGTCTGTACCCAATCTCTTCTAGACGTTTATACAAATACCGAGCATTTTCTAGACAAGTCGAAACTTCTCCAGTAAACTGTTGACTTCTGGTCATAATAGCATACCAAAGAAATAAACAAGCAAGCCCACTACGAGAACCTGTAATAGTTGTATCATTACAACCAATATATTCTATTTGATTTCTGATTTTGTCAGTATAAACTTTACGAGTTAAAACAATTCCATAAGGAATAGGAGAACCAAAAAATTTATGACCACTAACAGCAATACTACCAATAGGATAATCCTGAAAACTAATTTTTGGTGCTGTTTCCATGAAAGGTAATAACATTCCTCCTAATGCACCATCACAATGAATATAAAAAGGAATTTTTAGCTTTTCTAAAATATCAACTGTTGGCTCTATTCGATCCACTGCTCCTCTCATGGTAGTGCCTAAGTTGAGATTGAGAATAACACTATGATTTGTTCGTTTTGATATTTCTTGTTTGAGATGCTCGTAATCTATTTCCCCATTAGGTTGAGAGTTAATAACTACATGAGGTATTTTCAACATACAAGCCGCTTTGGCAATGGAATAATGAGTATCTTTTGAGGAGTAGAGAATTGCATCCGGGAGTAACTCTCGGCCTAAAAACATACCATAGATATTTCCTTCCGTACCACAACTGGTAACATATCCCCATTCTGCTTCTAAATGATAAAGTTCAGCTAACCAAGAAATACATTGTTGCTCAATATTTTTGTCTTGAATATACCAATATCCAGACTCCCAGGGATCGCCTAAATTATTGATTAGATATTGAAAGAAAGGTATCAGAGGGGTGTAATCAAAATTAAGATTGAGTGGATAGCCAATGAAAAATTCTGTAGACTCAGCAATACTTTTTTCTAAAGTCTTCAAAATTTCTTGTTGTTCTGGGAGAGGAGGTGAAAATCTTGTCACCTGACTGTTGTTGTTGATAGGATTTAATTTTTCCCTAACATTACTTAAATTTTTCATAGTTCTTGAATACCGATTTTGAAAGGTCTATTGTTGAGTAGTTAAATTTTGAATTTTCATTTTGGCAGAGCTTTGTTGTTTACTCTCAGTTTGTCTTGTGGCTTCTGTAAGTAGTTGGCTAAACAAAAAGCATACTATAACTACTATATGAGTTTATATGAAATCATGATTACACAAGTTTGTCAAGACATAAAATTATGATGACTACGCCAAATCAAAATTTTAAGAATTATACAAGACTTACGCATAAGTACGGATGATGATCGGGGTGGTCGTTAACATCCTACAAATGGCGTATATTTTCGTTTTTTTACGTAAGTCCTGTTGTAGATAAAAACCAGAACGAAACTCAAGATTTTAAGATGGATCTACTGCTTGAAACAATGGGTCAACACAACTAGGGTTCAAACACCTATGGGGTCACTGACCTATGGGTTTTGTTACACTCATGCAAAGCAAACACATGGGTATATCCCCCCAAAGACTATCATCCTAAGTAGCTAGATGAAGGTACTTTTTCGTGCTTAACTATTTCATCACACTGACATTTGTGTTCTGATCTAACTGAGATCGTAGATTTTTACTCATTCATAGATATTTGTCAAAAGACACTTTTGCAGAGCATAATTACAAAATGCAATAGAAGCGATCGCATTTCAGAAATGTGTCTTAACTTAGCTGTTCGCATAACGTTTTCACAGAAAACAGAATATGCTTTGAGCGATCGCCAAATTCCTCATTGGCAAACTAGATTAGAGATGGCTGCTAAGTTGAGCGATGAAACTGATTTTGGTTATTTGGGAGTTGATATTGTGCTATACTGAGAGAAAGAACATATTTTATTGGAAATCAATGCTCGTCCTGGTCTTTCAATTCAAATTGCTAATGGAGAGGGATTAATTGAGAGGTTAGAAGCGATCGACTAGGTTGTGTCAAAACTTTCGGGTATTGGGGAAAAGATTGCTTTTGCTCAGAAAAGATTTGGGAGAATGGATCGAGTTTTGTAGTTGGGTTGAGCGGAGGGAAACCCAACATTATCTGGATATGTTAGAAACCCAACATTATCAAAACTTAACACTATCTTGGTTGGTGTTGGGTTGCGCTGCCGCTTAACCCAACCTACGTTTTATTCTAACAGCGGTTTTCATTTGGGTAAACCACAATAGGGGCGATTTTTGCTTGTGAAGATGTGGTTCATCAATGAGCAAAAGCGCTGTATTATCTGATTATCTTGGTTTGTTGGGTTGCGCTCCGATCTTTTCCTTTACTGCCTACTGCCTACTGCCTCTTTTCCGAAGATGTCTAATAGTTTTGTAGTTTTGTAGGTTGGGTTGAGCGGCAGCGTAACCCAACATAATATGTTTTGGCAGAATTTCTCCTACAGATAAGCGACCCTAACACTTTGTTGTACTCAAACTACTTACGCTCTTATGATCTTGGTTTGTTGGATTGCGCTCCGACGCTTAACCCAACCTACGTTTTATTCTCTAGCAATCAGAACTTACGCCAGGGCATTATATATAGTCAGGACTTACGCATAAGGTATCAAAAGTGGGATTCGAGGTTGCTTCCCTGTGGCTCGCTGCGGATGAAAATGCGTTATAGTGCGTAAGTCCTAATTATCTGGCGTTGTATTAAGTGGCGCGATCGCAACAGCACAACAGACTTTCATAACTTAACCCAACCTAGTTCTTGGTTGATTATTTTGGCTTTTGTTGAATTTATTCTAACGGATAAGCTCCACTAACACTTCGTTCTACCGAACCTACATTTACTACCCGAAGCTTGTTGTGGAGCTAGCTTATGTGAGAATCACCGACCGCAGTATATAACCTTATTTTCAACAGCAGGGTTGAAATCTGTTGTAATTAAAGCTACTTATGCACTAAAACAAGCCTTCAGGCTCGGAGAAGCCAGTAGACGACATCAACGAATCTTCCAATGTAGTAGCCTCAAAGAATTCACTAGGCATGAATAAAACTTCACCTCCTATCATTTCCTGTTGAACATCCAAGGGGATAGAAGTTCTTTCTTCTATTACGAAAACCTGTTTTCCAGGCTCAAGAACTTCAGGGAGTAAGAAGTTATCTGCAACAGCTGCTTCTTCTTGTTCAGCTAATATATCGCTAATATATCCTTGAATGAAGGATAAATTTTCTTGATACTGTTCTATTGTGACGGTGTCCGCTCCTGGTCCTTGGACTCCAAATTCGGAGGCAGAACCACCATTTTCTAAATGCTCAATCTTCATAGGTTTATATATCAATAATTGTTGAATTTATATATAACAATTTTTTTTTGATGACATCAATAAATTTTGTTATTTATGTAGTTAGTTTTGTAGTTTTGTAGGTTGGGTTGAGCGGAGGGAAACCCAACAT
>NZ_CEZPJD010000618.1:0-4881 GCF_983059655.1 Okeania sp. | reverse complement strand
ATTTACAAGCATTATAGTCTAATTTGGCCAGTTAAGTTGTGTAAGTCCCACTAGTTTTTGTGTTTTTATGTTGTGAATTGAAACGGGAGCTTAAGAATTCAGTTTGTGCAAGCGCTTGTCTGCTTTTCTCTGTACAACTGCTGCTAGTTTTCTGATACAAGTTTGAGGTTGACGGCGGTTATAGCGCCATGATGCAACGCTATGTCGGGAGCAACCGAGGGCTGATGCTAGTTCCGATTCTTTGAAGTTGTACGGTTCTTTCAAGAGGATGATTGGGTCGATTTCTGGAATTGGTTTGAGTAATGATTTCATAGCAATGTTTGATTTGTAGCGCCCCTAGCTATTGGAAATAGGGGCTTTTGGTTAAGTCAGGGCACAGATGATTTCAATTGCAGCTAGCCAGGATAGAGCAGTGAAGATGCTGAAATACAACAGTTTAAGCATCTAATATTACCCCTTGAATCACTTCAAACGCCCTGATGGCTAAAGATTCAAAGTGTTGAGCGCGGGGATTAAGACTACTGAAAAAGTCATAGCGTTCGGGGAAAACATATCCTGACAGTAAGGCCAGTTCTCTAGCTAGATGATTGATTTCAGCTTTCAAGATTGTATTAATGCCATCTTTCAATGCCTTCGCTGCGATAGTTTCTGCTTTCTTGATATCTGCTTCTGTGAGGTTGTCGGAGTTCTCATAACTGACTGGAATTGCATTTGCATTACTTAGCAATCTATATACTGCATCCAGATACAGATGAGGGGTCTTTATATACTCACGCATTCTTAATGCCTGTTTTTTGATGTAAATCTTATCCATTGTTCTTGACCTCCGCTTCAAATATATCGGCTGCTTTCATGGCAAATTTAGCGGATTCAGATAAGCATTTCTCTACGGTTTCAGCATTGTATCCAGGGTCGCCCCATTCTTTTTCACCCTCTAAAGGCTCTTCCCATACTTCGTGTTGTTTTCCTATTTGAACAGCTAAATCTCTATAGATTTCTGCTGCTAGTTGTTTAATGTTCATTATTTTCCATTCCTTGTAATTGCTGGTTTAGTTGTGTAGTTAAGGCTTGAGCTTGCTTGATGGTTCGACAAGAGGCGATTGTAATCCATTCAAGATGATCGGTTTTGTATCGCGCTCTGACAGCTTTACCCTCTGCTACAAACTCAGCTAGTACAACTCCTTTAGGTTTTACTGGCATTGTTGATACTCCGACATTATGCAGTCCGTGATTTACTTACAAATTAATAACCTTCGTTAATGACCCACCGAACCACAGCCCGTCGATCGCGTTTATCCAAATTCTTAATCTCTGGAATTACTGCTGCTACAGCTTCTTCTATAGCTTTGCGTTGGTCATCAGTCACTTTTGGAGGTGCCCCATCGTAGTTGAGGTCATGGTTTACTTTATCGCTGGCACCGTAGTAGCCGAGACAATATGCCATTGGTTTATTTCTCCTTAAATAATTGTTGATGCGTTGATATTTGAATGCAGCTCAATTCATGCGTCTGCATTCTTGATTATTGAAAAAATGTACGAAAATCAAAAAGCCTAATAGTATCAAGGCTTTTGAGGCACAGGACTTATAAGTCTTCAGCGATCGCATATTCCCTGAGTGCCCGGACTTTGATGAAAGGCAATCCTGGACTAGGTATAGGTAAATGAGCTAGTTCTGCTATTCGTGCCAGAGAATCTTCATATTGCCCATAGTATTCACTCTTCTCGTAGGCAATATCTTTAATCTGCTGCCAAGTTTCGTCGGTCACAAATGCTTTGATAAACTGAGCTAGGTGATTAATTTCACAGAAGCCAATATCAATTAATTGGTCATTTTCATACTGCTGATGGAGTAGTTCTATAGTGCCGTTGTCGTGCAGCTCTACTTCCCAATGCTGAGAGCGATCGTCTATTAATATGACTTCACACTGAAAAATTTCTTGATAGTCCTTTTCGATGTTGTAGATTTTTTCGTCAAGACTATCCACTAAATGTCGAATATCATCAGCCAATGTTGAGTCGCAGGCTGGACTCATTGGCCGTTCTAATGCTACGGTCATGGGTATCCTCTTAGTTAAATATGGTTAACTTTGGGGCCAGGGTTACTGTAGAGGCGTCAACTCTGCAATAGCCCGACTATATATCTATTTTTTAGGTGAGTTATGGTTCATCAGAGCAACTAACTCCTTCTCCTCTCCCTATAGATACATAGTACCATAGCGGTCACAATTTAGCGACAGTATTTTTATATTTTTTCATCGCTATCCCTAAACTGTTAACTAAATCGGCATAATCTAATAGTTTTAAAACATAGGCCGTATTGGTCTCTAAATTTGGCCATTTTTTGATAGATGTACCAGACAAACCTGTTACCTCCTCTAATTCAAGAATCGCTTTAGTCTTGTATCCTCTTTGGTTAGGATGAATACCGTATTTTATTGGCATCCATTTTTGCAAATACTCTGAAGGTCTCATGTTAGTACCTAATTTGTCCTTTATTATTACTATTTTATTATTTCAATTATTGTAGAATCAATTGCAATCTCGTCCCATACATAATTATTAGTTTAAGTACCTTTAAGGTAAGTTTAATTTGAGCCTATACTTAAATGAATAATCCGATTTACTAGATCGATAGATAGGAACCTCTAAACCTTCTTATTTCAACATTTCCTTAAGCAACCAAGATTTATTGAAGATTTATTGATTTTTTATATCAGATTTTTGTAGTAAATTAGTTTTATGTCCAAAAAGCAGAAAATCGCGCCCACCGTCTGACAAACAATAACGCGATTTTCTTTGAAGTAGGCTCGAATGAGTAAAACTCATGTATTGTGCCTGAAGCTAAAGCAACAGGTCTATTTACTTCCAAGGCCAAGTCATAAAAGGCCGGACAAAGATGTAGACCCCTTAATTCAAATAACCTTGAAAATTAACTTTGGTCAAATTCTAACAACTATATATAGGTATAGTCAACTCGATCCGCGCAAAAATCGCGGATTGAACGCGGATTGATCCCGGATTTTAGAATTTAGAGGCAATACATATCTAACTTGAAACTCATCCGGCCTACATCACAACATTAGTAGGCCACCATGAACATAAATCAAACACATTTGGACGAGTGGGTCAGAAAGTCCGCAGTCCTCCAAGAAATCGTAAATCTCAACGTCCATAGCATCAACAAAGTAGAAGGATACAGCCCATCCTCCAAACTCTTTGACCTGCTCCATCCCGACCCTAATCGCACCAACTCAGGCCGACTTGATGCTTCTGGGCTGAGGAAGTTTGACAATTGTTTAGAATCCTCTGGCTGGTGGGTCTCTGGCATCGACCCCTTCACCTGGGACGTTATGGAATGGGGCCGATTCAAGCCAGACCCCGACACTCCACTGTCGAAGGCATATTTCAACCACAAGTCAGGGAAAGAAGAAAAACCTAAATATCGATCGCCCACTGGAATAGCAAGTAGGCTAGTCCTCCTCCAAATCTTCGATCAGCTCTGGGAGAAAATAAGCCAGCGGTACAATGTCCCAATCTCAGCAGAAGAAAAACAACATCCAGGCGGATTTTGGCACTGGGTCCTACAACATCCAGAAATTCCCATCATTCTCGTTGAAGGGGAGAAAAAGGCCGGGTGCTTATTGTCCCTCGGATATGTGGCCATTCCCTTGCCTGGAATCTGGATGGGTCGGCGATGGAATGATAACGTAACAAAAATTAACGATCATCTGATTCCAGATTTGGCCTTGTTTGCTCAAGCAGGAAGGCCAGTTAAAATCATCTTTGATGATGACCCCAAGCTTAAAACAAAAGTCCAAGTCTATAAGGCCACTATTGCCACAGCCAAATTATTAGATAAATCAGGGTGTAAAGTCCGAGTCGGAATGCTACCATCAATGGCCAATGGCAAAAATGCCATCGATGATTACGTTGTAGCCGGGGGAGATATTGGCCAGATTATCTCTAGCGCGATCGCCTGGGAGGAGTACAGAGATAAGCATCACCCCAACGGTGGAAAAGAAATCTCCAAACAGGAATGGTGGGAAAAAATTGGGTTTACCAGGGAAGCTAGTAAATTAGCCAAGTTTGTAGGCGGAAAAATCCAAAAACTCTCTCCCACAGTAAAACCTGAAGTCGAAGCAGGCAAAGCCATTTTGATGTCTGCAACAGATATCAAAAATCAGAATGCTAGCAGTAGTGCCATTACCTTATGGACTTCCCTGCTCAAGCTAGGTCGGCCTTACATTGAATACACTGGACCTGGAAGCATCCCCACCTACTCCGAATATAAAAAGTTGTTGGAGTCCGAAAATTGGTTAATCTCCGAACCTGAAATCAGATTTGATTTAAGAGTATGGGGAGATGCTCCAATGCGAGAAGCGATCGCCAAAGGATGGAATTTCATACTAGACAAACATGATTGTGGGGAAGGTAAATCTCATGTTTACGGCAACCTAACAGCATCAAAACTGGATGGCATACAGCGGACAGTATTTGCAGCATCAAATCACCGAAACCCTACCGTAGCCACTGTCGAGCATCGTAAGGATTTGATTGCCAAACATAGCGGGCAGACCTACGACCACAGTAAGCAGACTCCATTAGGCAATCCTTACCAAGTATCTACACCATCTGGCAAAGTGCCAGATATAAAACCTCCTTGTGTAGAATACAACTTGTTTAATACCGCCTATAAACTGCAGCTAAATGCTTATAGCGGTAAAGGTAGCAAAATCTGTCAGAAATGCCCGTTATTCGCTTCTGGCTGTGAATATCTTGATGAAAGACGCAAGACTCTAGGTACAGAAAAAATCAAAGATGATGCAGGTAATGTTATAGCAGAAGTTCCCAACTATCCCGATATTAGAGCCGATCTGAATG
>NZ_CEZPJD010000617.1:0-4894 GCF_983059655.1 Okeania sp. | reverse complement strand
TGTTCCCAGCTCCGGTGTTCCCTGTTCCCTATTCCCTTGTATAAATTTGCCCGTCATCCCAAATAGATTTAATCCTAGTTTGAACAGCACTCAAAAAACCAAGAGTATAGAAACTTCCACGGGTAATTATTTTGATAGGAGAACCACCTTTATTACAGGGGGGGTTGCCCAACACATGACAATCAAATAATTTGGCAAAGAAACGTGCACATTGAGTAGGAGTCAGATTTTTTAATCCCATGAAAAAGTGATTGTGATAAAAAGTAACCTGATATTTAAGCGATCGCGTTGAAA
Source organism: Okeania sp. (assembly GCF_983059655.1). Lineage (NCBI taxonomy): Bacteria > Bacillati > Cyanobacteriota > Cyanophyceae > Oscillatoriales > Microcoleaceae > Okeania > Okeania sp. The sequence continues at coordinate 4,600 of NZ_CEZPJD010000617.1, read as the reverse complement.
TATCATGACAACCTCCACTTTCTTCACCCAAGTGAACTAGAGAAGCTTCTGGATCGAACCAAATCTGATAACCAGTTTTTCGCAACCTCAAACAAAAATCAGACTCTTCCCGTACTGCACTACCTCGAAACCGCTCATCAAAACTAAGACCATACTTAGTAAAAATCTCTCGGCGATAGGACATATTACAACCTCTAGCTGATATCACTCGTTGAGGCTTAACTGTATGTACCAAATCTATGTGATACCAAGCAATACCAGGATCTGATGCTTCAGGAGGCAAATCTTCTATTTCCAACTCTCCCCCAGAATCTCCTAATTTCATGCGATCGAATACTCGTCCTGCTACTGCTCCTACTTCTGGGCGCTCGGCATAGTTGTGGGCATGGGCAGCCAAAAATCCTTTTTCTAAGCGTACATCATCATCAATAAAAAGAATTATTTCGCCACTGCAATGTCTGACAGCATAATTTCTTGCTCCAGGTAAACTCGCCCAACTGAGGTGAAACAATTTAATTTTTCCAGCATTAGCTACTTCTTCTAAATAAGTTTGAGTTTCTGGTTTATGAGTAGCAGTCTGATCAACTACCAAAACTTCAAAATTAGGATAATCTTGTTCAATAACATCAGCGATCGTATCTACCAGAGCTTCTTCTCGGTTATAGGTAGGAATGACAACAGAAATAGGAATAGTTAATTGTTGCTTTTCTTCTTTTAGAGATTGTGCGTTCATTTTTCTCCTTCTTATTTACCATTTTCCATTTCTTCTTCCGCTTTAATTCTTGCTTGTTCTTGTTTGTCAATTGCTGGCAACCTGAAAATTACCCCAGCAAAATACCAGTAATAAACCCCAACTGGATCTACATCTAGAGGATAATAATAGGTGTTGTAGCTAATAATCAAAACAAAAACCCAATAGCTAGCACCATAACTGCGCATACTCTTGTCCTTAACAGAGCGATAAGCTTTGAAACCAGTAACAGTAATAGTAGTTACTAAGAGTAACATTGCAATTGCGCCTATTGGCCCTATTTCATAAATTAACTTAGGATAATAAGTCTCAACTAACCTAGTTTTTCCAAAAACTCGGGCTGAGTTGGTAGCACGCCCTAACCCATTACCAAAAAATCCATCTTGTCCATGGCTAGACTCCTCAAACTGTTGACTAATAAAAGCAGTTGGTGGTGAGGCATTCCAGCGACTTACAAAACTATCTATCCGCTCTTGAACAACTGCAGGGTTAGATACTATTACTCCTCCCAGGAGAACACCGAGTCCAATACCGATGGGTAAAAACTTTTTGAGATTAGCGATCTGACCTGTCAGCACCAGAAGAATTATAGTTACTGTAGGAACCAGAGCTAGAGCAATTCTTTGACCGCTAATAGCTGCATTCACAAAAACTACTGCCATGCCAAATAAACCCCCTATTCGCCAGAGAGGAGAGGGGTCACTAAAAGCAACTGCAAAAGTAAAAGCAGCATTAGAAATCAAAAACCATCCCCACTGCCAAGGTGCAACAAAAGTACCAGGTAAACGAATCACACCCTGACTAGGACTAAATAGTAGAGCACCTCCTACCAAACATTTAGCTTCTAAGGTTGCCTTAAATAGTTCGCCTCCAGTAAAACCACGAGTACCTTGACACTTTCCAGAGGAAAGGAATTGGTACTGTACTATACCAAGTAAACAGCAAATAATGGCTAGAACTAGTGTAAGACGGGCAGCAAATAATAATTCTTTTTTAGTTTTTAGTTTATAGTAAGCTCCCGTGATTAGAGGTAAATAGCCAATCATTGCTTTGAGTCCCAATATTCCCATAGGAATTGCTTGATCTCCTCGGTTGGGAGGGTTGAGCTGTTGGGTACCATTAACCATTAGTAAAGTAAGTAAACAAAAGCCCAATAAAATGTATAAGGGATTTTTCAGTGCCTTGGGAATGATGAATGGATTTCCTGTTTGTTTACACCACATACCAATGCCAATCATTGCTGGGATGAAGAAGCCATCTTTAGCTAATTGAAATATGGGACTTCCTCCACCTATCCAGTAAGTGATGGTACCAGCAAAGGGCATATAAATTAGAAATCCCCAAAGTCCTAACATTGGATACTTGAAGGAAAGACCTAAAACTGCCACACCACCACCACCAGCAAGGGCTATTTTTGGTTCCGCCACGAAAAATAATACAACACCAATTACAAGACCAAGACCACCATAAGTAACAAGATCGCCAATAACTTTCTGAATTTGTTTAGCTCTTTGGCGCTTTCTGGCAGCTAATTCCTTTTTGCTAATGGTAGGAGCAGCAGATTTGCCTTTCTTTTTTGATTTTTTTTTAGACTTTTGTTTTGTCGGCATTCTTATAAACTTAGAATTTAGAATTTAGAATTTAGAATTCCACAATTGTCTATATGAATTGAGAATTGAGAATTAAAAAATAATGGTTAACTTGTTAATTTCTTAATTTAATAATTCTGCATTCTGCATTCTGCATTCTAAATTCTCGTTAATTCTGCATTCTGCATTCTAAATTCTCAATTCCTGAGATGTTGCTGGACTGCTAAAACTAAGTTCTCTGTCCAGTAACTTGCGAGTTCAGCATTAATTGCTTCTACCATAACTCTAATTAGTGGCTCTGTGCCAGAGGCTCGGACTAAAACCCGCCCTACATCTGCTAAAGCTGTTTCTGCTTCGTCAATAGCTCTGACTAATGGTTCGCAATTTTTCCAGTTGGCTCGGCGATCGCGGTCTTCAACCCGGACATTTCGGAGCAGTTGAGGATATGTCTGAAAGCTTTGGTCTACTAATTCTGCTAGGGAGACTCCAGAGTTTTTGACTAGGGTTGCTAAATGCAAAGCCGTCATTAGGCCATCTCCTGAAATGCCATAGTGAGGACAGAGAATATGCCCTGATTGCTCCCCACCTAACATTGAGCCTGTTCGTTGCATTTCTGCATGAACATATTGGTCTCCAACTTTAGTCCTTAATATTTGTCCACCCTGTTTGTGCCAAGCACGTTCAAACCCTAAATTGGCCATAACTGTAGTGACTATCAAATTGTTTGGTAGTAACCCAGCTTGACTTAAGCTTTGACCCCAGAAATAGAGTATATAATCTCCATCAATAGAACGACCTTGAGAATCTACTGCTAATACTCGGTCGGCATCTCCATCAAAAGCAAATCCCATATCGGCATTATGTTCTATAACTGCTTGTTGGAGATAATGAAGGTGGGTCGAACCGCAGTTGACATTGATGCGATCGCCGTTTGGTTGGTCATGTAAAGAAATGACTTCTGCCCCCATTGCCTGAAAAACTTCTGGGGCGGTATGAACTGCTGCTCCCCAGGCCAAGTCCAGAACTATTTTCATTCCCTGGAAATGTTCTGGTATTAGAGGAGAATGTAGAGATGCTTGGTACTCCTTGACTAATTCTGGTCTATGGTAATGTTGTCCCCAGTTACTATGGGTGGCTGGAAAATCTGCCATGCCTCTAATTCCAGATTCTATCTGTTTCTGTAATTCCGAAGAGAGCTTTGTACCATCGGAACCAAAAAATTTTATTCCATTATCTTCGGGTGGGTTATGACTAGCAGAAATCATTATTCCACCTATGGCTTCTGAAATACTGGTGAGATAGGCAACGCAAGGAGTGGGGCATAAACCTAGATTCCAAACTTCTAATCCTGCTGCTGTTAAACCTGCTGATAAAGCCATGGCTAACATATTGCCAGAGTTTCTGGTATCTTGACCCATAATCACAGGGCCAGGGTTATGAGAATATTGCTGCAATACTTGTCCGGCCCAAAAACCTATCTGTAAAGCTAGGGGGGCATTAAGTAGTTCTCCTGCTTTACCCCGGATGCCATCTGTACCAAATAGTGGTGTTGTGGGCAGTGAGGTATTGTTCCAAGGCAATGTTGTGGTTATTGCTGTGGATGATAAGTTAAAAGTTTTTTGTTCGTAAGTTGTTTTGAATGATGGTGTTGCTACCATAATTTTCACTCCTCGTCAAGATTTAGTTATTCTCACTCTCAACAAAGAGAATAGCACTTCCGGATTTAATACATAATTTTGAATTATTTACTAAGTCATTTTTGGAATTTTGGCCGATAATGATTTAACTTATTAGGACTTATGCATAAACGCTATTGGTAGGGTGTGTTAGCGCTAGCGTAACTGAGCGAGTCACTTTATATAGTTCCTTTGCGTAACTCCTGGGGATAATAAATAAAAATTTTTATGATTAGTCAATCCTCTTCTTTTCAAAGAGAGGTAATTCTAAATTCTAAATTCTAAATTCTAAATTCTTGAACCCAGGTTGTACTCGATCCAACCCCGATTAAAAATTAATTCGTAAATGCGGTTATGAATTTTGAGCAACCCATTTTGCTTTCTTGTTAGTCCTGACAAACATAATTCTTTTTGTTCTGGAATATCTACGCTTACTATCTCTTTTTGCTCCCATAATTGCTGATAAATTGTGAGAAGTTGAGTTTTGTTTGGACTGTAAAGAATGCGATCGCGAATCGTTTTTAAATGCTCTGGTTCATCTTGAGCTTCCCAATTTGTGAGAATTTTTTCTTGTACTAGGTTCT
>NZ_CEZPJD010000616.1:0-4905 GCF_983059655.1 Okeania sp. | reverse complement strand
GCGGGGTCGCACCGCTTCTTCCCTCTTCCTTATTTCGTAGGGAGGTTGCATGCAACATCCCCACCATTTGTAACAAACATTTATCAGGCTTGGTATAAGACAATTAATAAAGCTTTGATTCTAAATTAAAATCAATAACTGATAGCTGATAGCTGAATGCTAAATGCTTATCTTTCTTCTTCCTTCTGCAATACTATAGTGAAATTTTGTTTTGATGCTTTGAAATTTATTTGAAACTATCAGGAAACTCAGTCTTTAAAACAGGTAAAACTGGGCAAGGCTTTTGCTCCTGTAAATTGTCTGGTTTATTCCAAGTAAAAGGAGCTAACTTAGCAGCAGACATCCACAACAAACGTTTTGCTCTAGTCATAGCCACATATAATAACCGAAATTCCTCTGCCGTCTTCAAATATTCTGCCTGTTTCCAAGCAGTAGAAATATCTGGTAAATCTTGCCCTTGTAAACTGGCACGAATTTGCGCTCTTGCCACTTCAGCTAAGTCAAATTCTCCCAAAAAACTTACCTGGGGTAAAACTCGTAAATTACCAGGAATTATATTTTCATGTAAAAAAGGTAAAAAAACATAATCCCAATCTAAACCTTTAGCTTTATGCATAGTAATAATAGTAAGTTGCCGAGGGCGAGTATAATTTTTCTCTGCATCTTCATCCACTTCAACAGGTTCAAATCTTTCGGAACCCACAATTTCACTTAAAACTTCTAATATAGAATTCATCGAACTATTATCAAAAGTTTGTTGAGCAACTCTTTCTGCTAACTTATCCGCAGTTGCTAAATCTGATTGTTGATAATTTAAAGCTAAAGCAAGAAAAGAAATTAATTGATACAAAGGTAATTCTGATTTTGCTCTAAGCAAACTACGACAAAGATCGCGACATTTACGCACCTTTTCTGATTGATAAGGATTTAGAGGTCCAGGGTAAAGAAACTGTTCTGCTTGAGAAGCAAAAACATTATAATCTTGCTTAGGAATTAAGTGTCGATCGCCCAAAACTTTCAAAGCAGATTTTAAATAATCTGGAGAATGAGGGCGGTCAATAAACTGCATTAATGCCAATATTTCTGCTGGAATTTGAGAGTGACGTGCTCCTTGAGAAACATCATGTATTGAAATATTTTGTTTGCCTAAATCAATATTAATTCCATACTTTCCAGGATTAGAAAAAGTATCTGTAATAAATTTACCTTGTTTATTTTCCCGTACTAATACAGCAAAATTACCTTTTGGATTTTCTTGAAATAAATTAATTATGCGCTTACCCATCAACTCAAGTGTTTGGTAAATATCTCGAGGTTCATATATTTCTAAACCACCACCAGTAGCTGAAGGATTATCATTTGCTGGATGAATATTTTGGTCTCGAAAAGGTTTTTCTATTCCTGTTAATTCTGAATTATTTACCCATTTCAATACAAAATTAGCTGCATCTATAATTGTTTGACAACTACGACCTGCTTGTTCCATAGTCGCCAATTTATTTAATTGTTCGCAGTCTTCACAAAATTGCCGAAAATCTATTGGATCTGCTGGAGTAAATGTGGAATTAATTGCTTGGTTTGGGTCTCCAACACGCATGAGGTTGAGATTATTTAATTGTGATAATCTTTGCTCTTGAGAAATTCCATTATTTTCTGAAATACCATCATCATTTTCACTTGAATTAGCCAGTTTTTTTAAAAGTTTAGTTTGCAAAGGCGTAGAATCTTGAGCTTCATCTTCAAACACTGCAAAAACTTGATTTTGCCACATTTTTCTAGCACCTTCATTCTCTAATACCCGCAACGCTGCCAAAATCATTTCATCATAGTCAATTAATTGATTTTCCCTCAATATTTCCTGATAGATTTGATATAAATTAGCTGCAATAGTCACAACTTGATAATGGTCATTAATTTTGTCTCGTAATTGCCATAAATTTTCTGGTTTAAGACCAGAACTTTTTGCTTGTTGAATTGCTTTCCAAGCCAATTGAGGTAATACTTCAGTGCGTAAAACAGACTGCCTTCTTAAACGTTCAGTTTCTTCTCCATCAAATTGAACTCCTTCAATTAAAAGTTGATAATGTCTGGAATTATTTGCAATCCAATTTTCTACACAAGTACGAGTTATTCTGTTGCTTGGAGTGGGAAGAATTAAAGTAGTATTTTCTAAATCTAACTCAGATAATTCAGGATGACGTAGGGCAATACTTAAAGCCAAACCATGCAAAGTATGAACAATAAAACTGCCTTGAGGTAAAGATAACTCCTTTAAATGTTCGCGGATTTTAGTTTTAATATTACTAGCTGCAGAACGAGTAAAAGTAACAACAATTAATTGATGATTATTATGTAGCCGATAACGGGCGATCGCTAAAGCTGCTGCTGCTGCCATACCGTATGATTTTCCGGCCCCAGGAACTGCTGAAACTGCTAAAGGTCCTCCTTCCCAGTCAGCCATTTGTTGTTGTCCAGGCCGTAAATTGGAACGAATTTGTTGAATTGCTTTTTCTCTTAAACTTACTAATGATAAGCCAATTTCCGTATTTTCGGCATTAGTTTTAATATTAGTATATGGAGGCAAATTATTATTGAAATCGTCAGTCACCTTGTTTTAAATCAAAAGTTAAAAATTAAAATATTACCGAAAAATTTTGGGTATGCGCCTCCCCTTTTAAGGGAATAAAAAAAGACCATATTCCTAATGTCAAGCCTCCTTATTGCAGAGGTACTGATACTGATAACTGATTTTCTACTCCCTACTTCCTACTCTGTTTTAAATCAAAAGTTAAAAATTAAAATATTACCGAAAAACTGTAGTCTAAAGCCTCCTCTTTTAAGGGGATAAAAAAAGAGCATATTCCTTATGTCAATTCTCCTTTATTGGATAGGTACTGATAACTGATAACTGATAATTGATAACTGAAATTACCAGTGAATATTTAAATTTATTTTTGCCTAATTCAATGAATACATCTTAAATATTTGCAAAAATACTATTTTCCTATATATTCCCTGTTGCCTGTTGCCTGTTGTCTGTTGCCTGTTGCCTAAAAGCCATAAATTTTTGGCTTTATTCACGCATTGAGATGCACCCAATTCAATCTACTTCAGCGATAGGAAAATGAAGGTAAAAAGTTGTACCAGTAGATGGGCTTGATTCAAAAAAAATCTTCCCATTATGGGCGTCAATAATTGTCTTAACAATAGCAGTTCCTAATCCAATACCACCCTGTTTTCCATAACTTACAAAAGCTTCAAATAATTTATTCTGAATTTCTTGAGGAATACCAGGCCCATTATCTGAAAAAGTAATTTCAACTAATCGATCTTTTCTTCTAGCTCTGATTTCTATTTTGCCTTCAGATTGATCCAGAGCTTCTACAGCATTAGATAATAAATTTTGTAGGACACGGTTAATCTTATTTTCATCAGCATTTATGATTAAACCCTCTTCTACAGAAACTATCAATTCTACAGAAGCAAAATCAATATAAACCTGGTTTAATCTAGCAAAATTTTGTAAGAGTTTAGCAATATCAATTAACTGACAATACAATGTTGTATTCCCTTGAGAAAAAGCAAGCACTTCTTCTGCCATATTTAACATTCTCTGAACTTGCATTGAAATTAGATCGCACCATTCTTGACTTTCTCTATCGGGATGGAGTTCTTTTAACATTGAGCTTGATAATTGAATACCAGTGAAAGGGCTTCTAAAATCGTGAATAATAGTATTAACCATTTCTCCAATCAAAGTCATTTTCTCTTTATAAGCTAATTGATTCACGTAATCTGTCGTCACAGTTCGCAATCTTTGAGATAAAAAACTTAAGATTTGTAAGACGATATCTCCTTTTGTCTTAGCTAATATTTCTTTGATGGATTCATAGTAAATTTTCGCCAAAACTGTTTCCTGAGATGTAACTACCCTAGCACTTCTTGGCTTTCTATCTATAATCCCTAACTCCCCTAAATAACCATTAGATTTTACAGATGTAATCACAACATAATTATCTCCCTCACCACTCTTTTTACTAACTTCTACTTCACCTTCTAGAACTAAAAATAAAGAATCTGAATCATCACCTTCTTCAAAAATAATCTCTCGGGGATTAAATTTTTTAATAATAGCAATCTGGGAAATTTGTGCAGCTTGCTCTGGTTCAAAATAGCGAATAAACTGATGTGATTCTAGTTTCATTTTGTAGTGGGATATAGTATATCTTTCGGTTAGGTAGTCTTAGCGATCATCGATGAATTTATCATAAAAAATATTCAGTGTCAAAAGTTGTAAATCCTATGACACAACAAAATTTTGAGGCAAAAGAGATAGATAAATCAAAAATCATAACTTTATTGATATTTAGCCATAGCATAAAAGCTATCCCCTATATTTTTACCGGTCTATTTTTATTACTAATCAACATAGATAAGAAATAAAGCCGTAGCTTGAACTGTACCTAAAAACTCCTAAGTTTTGTAATAGTAAATATTTTGATTAAGCTAGTTTGCCGTTACTTTTATTAGTTGTCGCTTCATAAAATCTCTTTGACTCGACCATCAATATATAATATTGACTAAACTGATTACTAAGTTTATTTTCAAATAGCACTATTTTTTATGTGAAGTCCGGAATAATAGTTGTCCACATCTGAAGTAAAGTAGAGTTGAATACACTTGATCTTCAACGAGCCTAAAACTGACCTCCTAATTTTTTCCTCTATCCAAGACTCTATTATAAATTACATATCGGTTAGTCCTGTTAGATATTAAGAGTTAACGACTGTTGACCAAAATCTGTAAGACCAATTTTATCTGAGGCTGCACAGATAATGGTGTTAGGTATGAGGTATAATACCAGTTTGATAAATATTTGTTACAAATAACTAGGTTACTTCTTAG
>NZ_CEZPJD010000615.1:0-4907 GCF_983059655.1 Okeania sp. | reverse complement strand
CCGTAAAGACACCATTGAATTGCCTCTAGTATAGATGTTTTGCCAAATCCATTTTGACCAAAAACAATCCAGATTTGCTTATCAGTATTGAGGTTAAATTTTATTTCTTCATTTTGATAACATTTCCAGTTTTTTAGACGAATACTTCTGAGTTTAAGCCCCATAATAAGTATCCTCCATAAATGATTGTGATGAGTCTGTATACCGTTCAATCATTTCGAGTAATTTTGTCGGAGCAGTCTTGCGTTTTTGCTTGAAAATTTCTTTTTTTTCAAGTTCAATTGCTGCTTTAATTAGTTCCAGAGGAATTTCATATTTTTCTGCTAATTCTTGTAGTTTTTCTTCCACTTTTCAACCAGATATTCTTCAGTAAATTTCAACAATATTAGTTATCTTCTACAGGTCAGCACAGATATTCTGTAGTTATTAATTTATTAATTATCACTATAGTGATTCTCATATTAATAGAATACAGTCTTTTTTCTGTATTAAGGTGTTCCCTAAAATCCAATTTTTTTTTACCTCATGTAATACCGGAAATTCTATATACTTTAATCGTAAGCATTCAGCCGTCAGCAATCAGCTATGGCTTTTAGTTTTAGATAAAAAAAAGCTTTATTAATTGAGGCAGAATTTATACTTAACTATAGAATCTGGCGCTCAACAGTCTATAGTCATTAAAACCCCACCATGATAGCTGAGAGCTGACAACTAATAGCTGTTTGCGCAGCATTCCGCAGGAAATACTTACCTTTAATCGAAACACTTTATCGGCAGAAAAGCATTGATATTTATACGGAAAAATCTATATATAAGATAAAAAAAATTTATAATATCTCCGTAATTATACGATTACTTTAATATTCCTAATGCTGACAATTAATAATAGAAAATACTACCAATATTTAACCCCAAAAAACATCAAAAAAAGTGGCGTTTTTGACTCCTGCATTATCAGGAAGATGTTAATACGCCACTTTGTTCAATTAACTTATTTACCTAGTAAAGATAAAAAACTAGGCTTCGCTCTCAATGTAAATGAACAATAAACCCATAACTACAATTGGCATTAACCAAGTAACTACAGGAATTAAAATCCAAGGTAAGTAAGATGCTGCATAAGAACCAGTCATTTCAAATTCTCCTTCAATTACACAATTTCAAAGTAAGTGGTTATCTAATTTAACAAAAAAAATTTGACTTGTTTTTTGTGCAAACTTTAATTGTAATTATTCCAGCATTTGGAACAGGATGTAATTGTAAAAATCAGATTTACATCCTAATTATTAAGAGGTATTTAATTAAATACACCTCGGAAAATAGAGTCTACAATTTCAAAGTTTTCTATTAGGAAGAAAGCCACAACGGCACCACCCATACCACCAATGAAGAAACCACCAGTAAACTGACTCCAACCTTCAGAAGTTTTTAGTGGATCTGCACCTTCAGCACTCTCTCCTTGGAAAGAAACTATGCCATAAGCTGATAGGCAGATAGTGGCAATTAGAATGAGGGCGATCGCAGAAATTAATCCCCCAATGTTAGCAACTGCAGAATCCCTTAATGGACCTAGCTTTGCCCAAGGGCCAATTATGAAATAACCATGGGCCATACCTATTTCTAGGCCACGTAAAATTGGGGATAGACCTTTGCGATAAGCAGGTAGATTACCGATAAATGCTCTGGTAAAGTCAGAATCACTGATTGGAGTAGATAAATGACCAACGAAAGGGTCTCCATTATATGGTTGAACGAATCCTGTATCTGTAGCTTCTGGCATACTTAGCTTTCCTCTGAATTGAAGTTCAAAAATCTTTAGAAGATATTAAGCTCATATTTTACGAGGTAGGTGCATTCTATTCTCAAAATTGGTTTTCAACTTTAAAAAAATTAATCTAAATCTGGTTATTTTTAAAAAAGCGGTCAGCAGTCAGTAGTCAGCAGTCAGTAGTCAGTAGTAAAAGTTTAGAAGGAAATTTCAACTCCTCCGCCTTTTGCCTTCGTTCATACTATGGCTACGATACCATCGTGCTAGTCTTTGTGGAGATACCCCAAGTAGGTAAGCAATAATAACTATTTGATTAATGAAAGTAGTTTTAAGTATTCCTAATTTTTGCCACCGACGGCCAGAAGTAGATACTGGAGTTGGTAAAATTGCTATTTGTCCTCTTTTTTGTAACCGTCGTATCAATTCAAAATCTTCCATAATTGGTATTTCTGGGAAACCACCAATTTCTTGAAAAATGTTGGCTGGGAGAAAAATTCCTTGGTCTCCATAAGGCATTTGCAAATAATGCGATCGCCAATTTACCATTGTTTCAACTATTCGTAAACTTTTTGTTTTTCCTCTAATACTTAATTCAAAAGCACCTGCAATAATTTTCGGTTTGACCAATATATTTTGTAAAAGCTGATCGAAATTTAAAGGTAAAAAGGTATCTCCATGTAGAAATAAAAGAATTTTTCCCCTTGCTATTTTTGCTCCACAATTCATCTGAGTAGCACGACCAGGAATAGAAGAAATAATTTGGATATTTAAACATTTAATCAGCTCAATTGTGCCATCATTACTACCACCATCAACAACTATTATTTCTATATCTTTATCTTTGGCCGTTTGAGCTGTTGAAATTGTTTGGGTAATCGTATTAACTTCATTTAAAACAGGAATAATAATCGAAATACTGGTCATTTCAGTTATCAGTTATCAGTTATCAGTTATCAGTACCGACTGCTAAAGCAGAGGTAAGAAAATACTGAAGTTTATTTTTTTTCATCGGCGTTGCTAATTCTAGGTATGATGCAAGCCCCCCTAACCCCCCAATTTTGGGGGGAATAAAACTCTAAAATTCCCCCTTTATAATCCCCCTCCCGTCCCCTTTGGAAAGGAAGCCAGATGTTGCTGCGCTTTTTGTTGAAGGGGGTATTTAGGGGGCTTGAGCAGAACCAAACAATCGTGCATTCATACTTCAATTCAGCAACGCCTTTTCATCACTATTCAAGCTAGTTAAGTTGAAAATTTCGTGATAATTAAATGTGTATTAGTTAATTTTAAACTGTAATTTTTCTAAGTCTTCTGGACGGTCAATATCAGAAAGCTTGGGTAAATAGTCAATAACTAACTTCAGACTTTGAGCGATCGCTACAGTTTTTGATAATACTTCAGACGTTCCCCAATTAATTCCTTGAAATAATTCTGGAGTAATTTTTCTTAGACCAATTAAATAATAACCCCCATCTGTTGCAGGACCAATTATCACATCAGATTTAGTCAGTTTAGTAAAAGCTTGTAAAATAATTTCAGGGGTTAAACTAGGGCAATCTATACCAATAATTATCACATATTTCATCCCCCGATTAAAAGCAGATTGAAACGCTCTTGCCATACGTTCCCCTAAATCCCCTATACCTTGTTCTTGATATTTTAAATCTGAACCTAACCAATTTTTCATTAATTGAAAATCGCCACCTACAAATCGAACTTCAACAGATAATGAAATTAAATTCAATAATTTATTAGCTTTTTTTACAGTTGTTTCAGTCATTTGACGTTGCAAATTTGCTGCACCTTCAGCCCCCAAAGCAGGTATTAATCGTGTTTTGGTTTTTCCTGGTTCTGGATAGCGAGTAAAAATAATTAGTTGTTGATGTTCCATAGTGATACAATATAAACTAGATTTAAATCTATTTTTGAGAATAAATTTGAGTTCAATTCTACAATAAATAAGTAAACAAAACTTTAGTATAGTTATTCACTATGTCATTTCAGTTATCAGTTATCAGTACCTCTAGCTGTTTGCGCAGCATGACCTAGAAAAGCCTTATGCTTGACATAAGAAATATTCCCTTTTCTCTTGGTCAATTAGATATGGCAGACCGCTGTTTATCCCCTTAAAAGGGGAGCCTTCAAAGCGTGAATTGTTGAATGAATAATTATTAACTATCAGCTCTTAATTATTCATTATTCATTATTCATTATTCGGTAATTCAGAGAAAATCCTATTAGCAAAAAAAGTAAATATGACAGATAATCTAGAAAAATTAAATAAAATTGCCATTGTTGGAGATGTTCACGATCAATGGGAACCAGAAGATGAAATAGCCCTCAAAGATCTAGGGGTTGACTTAGTACTATTTGTGGGAGATTTTGGTAATGAAGCAGTAGAAGTTGTAGAAAAGATCGCTGCTATTGATATTCCTAAAGCAGTAGTTTTTGGCAATCACGATGCTTGGTATACCGCAACAGAATGGGGCAGAAAACAATGCCCTTATGACCAAACTCAAGAAGACAGAGTGCAGCAACAAATAGATTTATTTGGAGAAGCTCATGTAGGTTATGGAAAGCGAGATTTTCCAGAGTTAGACTTGACAGTTATTGGGACTCGTCCTTTTAGTTGGGGAGGTCCAGAATTGAAATATCAAGATTTTTATCGGGAAAGATTTGGGGTCAATAGTTTTGAGGAATCTACTAATTTAATAGTGAAGGCAGTAGAGAATGCAATGTGTAATAACATAATCTTTCTTGGCCATAATGGACCTACTGGTTTGGGAGATGCTCCCGAAGATCCAGTTGGACGTGACTGGAAACCCAGAGGAGGAGATTTCGGCGACCCTGATTTTAAGGATGCCATTGTAAAATCTCGACAATTGGGTAAGAAAATTCCTTTAGTGACTTTTGGTCACATGCACCATAGATTACGACATACTCAGGAAAGATTGCGTAAGCGTACTGATGTAGATAGCGAAGGGACATTATATTTGAATGCAGCAAGTGTGCCACGCATTATGGAAAATGAGGGCCAGAAAGAACGGAATTTCTCAATTGTATCTATGAAGGCAGGTATAATATCTCAAGCTGCTTTGGTTTGGGTTGGCCATGATTTTACAGTAGTTTCTGAAGAAATTTT